>VHDF01000136.1 GCA_016871495.1 Verrucomicrobiota bacterium
TAGGCAAAACCTCGTTTGAATCCTCCGCCCGCAAGCCAGAATGCGCCGGCGTGCCGGTTATGGTCCCGTCCCCCCTGCCCCTGAGTGATGGGCAGACGCCCAAACTCGCCGCCCCACAAAACAATCGTCGTGTCGAGCAAGCCGCGCGCGCGGAGATCTTGAATCAACGCCGCGCCCGGCTGATCGGTCGCAGCGCAGGCCTTCGTCAAACCTCCCCTCACATCGCTGTGGTGATCCCAGTTCGCATCCTTAACGGGTGCGAAAACAAGGACAAATCGAACCCCGGCCTCGATCAAACGCCGGGCCAAGAGCAGCCGCCTCCCGTAGCTCGCCAGGGCTCTGTTCGAGCTGTTCAACCCATACAGCGCTCGCGTCAGCTCCGATTCGCCGGAAACATCCGTCGCGTTCACCGACTCGAGTTGCATCCTCGCGGCCAGTTCGTAGTTGCGGATGCGGGCATCCAACTCGGCTTCGCCCGGGTGAAGAGCCTGGTGGCGCCGATTCAGACGCGCAATGAAATCGAGGTTGTGGCGCTGGACGGATGCTGGGACTGCCGCCGGAGGAACAAGGTTTTGCACCGGAGTTCCAACCGGATTGAACTCCGTCCCGCCAAAGACTGGCGACATCCATCCAGCCTGATACATGAGCTTCCCACTGGTCGGGAAACCTTCCGGATCGCGCAGCACGACAAACCCCGGCAAATTTTCGTTCACGGAGCCAAGCCCGTAGGTGATCCAAGCGCCCAAAGTTGGACGTCCCGGGAGAATCTTGCCGCTGGCAAACTGAATGATGGCCTCCGTGTGGTTGTTGTTCTCGCTGACCATCGAGCGGACAAGGCAGAGTTCGTCCGCGACGCTGCCGGTGTGCGGGAGAAGCTCGGACAACTCGGCGCCGCACCGTCCGAAGCGACGAAATGGATGCACCGACCCGAGCAACTTGTTGGTGTTGCCCTGTTGAAACGTATCGAACTGGCCGCCGTGTGTCTCCCCCGACCGCTTCTCCAACTCAGGTTTCCGATCGAACAGGTCCATGTTGCTGGGTCCGCCCGTCTGCATGAGCATGATCATCGCCCGCGCTTTTGGCCGGGCCGAAGGAAGGCGCGGAGCCAGATCCAGCCGGGGAATCTCGGCGGCCTCACCCGCCGCCCCCGTCTCCAAGAGGTGCGTCAATGCCAGCCAACCAAACCCCAAGCCGGTCCGACGCAGCAAATCGCGCCGGGTCAATCCAGCCGGGGGAATTTTTCCTGGCATGACTTGGGTCTCCTCTTTCATGTGCCGGTCATACCAAGCACCACCACGGTTGGGAATTTGGAGTTGGGCTTTGATTCATTCGAGATAAAGCAATTCATTGGAGTTAAACAGCAGTTGGCAAAAATCAGCGAGTGCTTGTTGTTCGGCTTCTGGCGAACTTCGGCCGCAAGTCTTCAGCAACTCCACTTGTTCGTTCCAATACTTCAGGCCCGACTCAATTTCGTCGGGCTCCGGCTTCCGGCCATAAGCATGGCGAAACGCCGACGTGATCCGATCCATCGCCGAGCTTTCAACGGCGGACAGCCGTCGAGCAAATAAGGATGCCTGCTCAATCACAAACGGGTCATTGAGCATGGTGAGAGGTTGAAGCACGACGGCAGAGTTCATCCGGCGTGAGCACGTGGTATTGATGACTGGTTGGTCGAAGCTTCCCAAGATGGGCAGATGAAAGTTCCGGCGTCCCATGAGATAAATGCTGCGTCGCCATTGGCTGGTTGGCGTGGGCAGCTTGTCGGCGGATGGCAGCGCGGCCGAACCGTCGGGTAGATTGATGAGCGGCACCGCCGGCCCGTACATGGATGAATCCAGTCTTCCCGAGATGGCCAGAAGAGCGTCGCGAATGGATTCCGCTTCGATCCGGCGCATTCGCTGGCGCCAAAGGAAGGCATTGTCCGGATCGGCTCGCAGAGAGGAACTCGTGCCGCCGAGGTCCTCGGGCCGGCGGGAGGACTGCCGATAGGCAACCGATGTCACCATTTGACGCACCATCCCTTTGAAGTTCCACCCGGAATCGATAAATTCCCGCGCGAGCCAGTCGAGCAGCTCCGGATGCACCGGCGGAAGCCCTTTCACCCCAAAATTATCGGGTGTCGGGACCAAGCCTTCGCCAAAAAGCTGCTGCCAGCAGCGATTCATCCAAACCCGGGCATGCAGCCCGGCCGGCGCGCCACGCGGATGGGTGACCCACCGCGCGAACGCCAGCCTCCGGCCACTGGAGCCAGGAACTTTCGGGACCGCTTCCAGCCGGGCTTGGGAATCCGAATCGCACAGGACCGACAAAAATCCCGGACCGATTCTCGATCCCCGCGCGGCGTAATCCCCCCGCCTAAATGTGTAATCACGCGGAGGCGGTCCACTCTCGAAAAACGCCCGTATGGTTCCCCATCGCCGGCGTTGCCCTTCCAATTCCTCGATCTGGGCAGAAGCATCCTTGGCCATGCCGTTTTCTTCCGCCGTCAGCGCCCGATCCAGGTCGGGCTGAGTGATTTTGAGCCTCGTTTCGTGTTCTGCAAGAAGTGACTTTTGCACGGCCGATCGTTTGTCCGCGGGAGAGGCCAAGGCTTCCCGCAGATGGATCTGAGCTGCCTCAGGCAATTCCCGCAGACGCAATTCGACAATGCGATTCGTGCAGGATGCTCGCAGTGCCGTCAGCAGTTCTGCCAGGGGTTTGATTTTTCGATCGAGACCGGCGTTATGCGCCGTTATTTCGGCCTGTTCGCGCGCCGAAACATCGGGCAGCTCACGGTCCTTGGGCTGCAGCCATGCACGAACGTTGAGGGCGGGTGTGAGGAGCGCCATGATCCGGTAATAATCACGCGTCGGAATGGGATCGAACTTGTGGTCGTGGCACCGGGCGCACTGCAGCGTCAATCCGAACAGGCTTGAACCCAGAATCTGAACCGTGTCGTGAATCACCTGGTAGCGAAACGAGAGCTTGTTCAGATCAACCTCATGGGTGTCGTCAATGGCCGTGCGAAGGGAACCCGTGGCGATGAGCGCGTCGCGGTGATCATCGGTGAAGGTTTCGGCGGTGCGCCAATCGACCAGCTCGTCTCCAGCGATCTGCTCCGCGAGGAACTTGTCCCACGGCCGGTTCTGATTGAAGGAGCGAATGACGTAATCACGATACCGCCATTTGCTGGGACCGAGAATGATCTGTTCCGCATTCTGGTCGTTACCCGTGACATCCACGTACCCGACCAGATCCAGCCAATGTCTGCCCCAGCGCTCGCCAAACTGAGGTGACGCCAGGAATTGATCGACCACTTTCTCATAGGCAAGCGGATCGTCGCTCGAAACAAACGCTTCGCTGGCCGCCGGATCCGGAGGCAATCCCGTGAGATCAAAACTCAGCCTTCGGAACAAAGCTGCCCGGGTCGCTTCTCGGGAGAATCCAAGACCGCGGGCTCGGAGCTTCTCCAGAAGAAAGGCATCAATGGGCGCCAACTTCGAGACGGCACTGCCCTCCACGGCGGGAACGCGAGGGCGAATCGGAACTTGAAACGCCCAATGCCTCCGCCGAGGGTCGGCCTCGGATTTCGGACCAAGGTCTTCGATCGCATCCTCCTGCCCAAGACCGTAATGGCCGATCAAGTCCGTCTCAACCGCCCGGCGCGCCTCGTCGCTGAGAGCCAGGTCGTAAATCAGGACCTCTGCAATGTCTCCTTCGAGCGATCCAGTGGCGGCGTGGGCGTGTCCAAGAATGACATCGAAATCACTCCGATGCCTGTAGTCGGGGCTTTCGGACGTTCCGGAGGCCGGGGTTTCGTCGATGAGTTCGCCATTGATTCGGATCGAGGATGTTTCCTTCATTGACCCGGGTTTCTTGATCAAGGAAATGACCTGAGGCAGCTCATAGAAATTGCCGTAGGATCCCGGGCGTCCGATCAAGGCATCGCGTTTGAAGCCTCCCGCGTGATCGAGCCGATGACGGGCCTCAAACGTCCGGTCAATCTCGAGCAGGGCCGCGGCAGGCCGGCTGCCGGTCGAATTGGTTGGATCGAACGCTTCGCCGAATCCGACGATGACGTCGCGGCTCTGTCCTTCCTGATATTGCAGGTTCACAACGATGAAGATGCTGAAACCGGCGTCGCCGTTGATCGGCAGCGGGCGATTGCCGGTAGTTCCGAGTCCGGATGATGGAGAAAAGCGGACTGCGGGCCTGCCGTTGATCGAACTGGACGAGACATAGACGGGCGCCGTGCCCGCACCTCCCAGCCGCGTCCCGGTGGGTTCGGCGTGGCGATTGTTCCCGCTGATGTCCGGCCAGAGATTCACGAGCTGGCCATTGGTCGCCGAAAGATTTTCCGCACGAAGCCAAAGTTGGATCCGATCCCGAAAAGGGGGTGAAGACGAACCTACCAGGTTTTGCCCCTCGACCGACGGGGAACTCAGCCATGCCATCAGGAAACCCAAGATCAAGAGAAACAAAGTGGCATTCACGCGACTTTCCTAAGGTGATCGGCAGGGAAGTTTGGGCAGGAATCCGTCCATGAACTGCAGCATGTATTCGAAATCACTCCCAATCTGCAGCCACTGAACGCCCAATTCGAATGCCTGTCGTCCATAGTCTTCATTTGCGGGTCCGCCCATTCCGACGAACAGGCCCCGACGGCGTGCAATTTCAACAACCCGGCGAATAGCGGTCCGAATCTCCGGGTGGCTGACCTGACCGGGCATGCCCATCGACAAGGACAGATCGAACGGGCCCAGGACCAGCGAATCCAACCCCGCCGTGCCAGCGATCGCGTCGAGTTCCGTCAAGGCTTCGCGATGCTCAATCTGAACCGCGACAAAAAGGTCGCGGTTGACAGCCTCGAGATAGCCCTTGTCGTAACCGTAGTTGGACGCGCGCCGGGGTCCGTATCCGCGGTCGCCATCCGGATGATAACGGCAGGCGTCCACAACCTTCCTCACCTCCGCGGCATTTCGGATCTGGGGAATGATGACGCCAGGCGCTCCACTATCGATCACCCGCTTGATGAACCAGGGTTCTGACGCGGGAACACGCACGATGGCCGGAACTCCAACGGATCGCGCGGCAATCAAGTGAGACGTCAGCGTTTCGAGACTCAAAGGCGAATGCTCCAGATCCATCCAGAAGAAATCCACCTTGGGCCCCAAGGCCTCCGTGACGACCGGATCCGCCAGCGTGATGCCCGCGCCAAGACAGAATTTACCGGATACAAGCTTGGCGCGAAACTCGCGCATGGGCTGGTAGAGCGATGGTTGAGGAGTGTCCACGATTCAGGTTTCGAACCTGTTCAGGCGGCGCACGTCCGCCTGATCAATGGGTTGATCGGTTTCCAAGGCGAAGTTTCGTTCGAAGCCATTCGACGGTCTGGCGTTTGTACTCCGCCGCCTGCGGCAGTTTTTCCCAGCCACCCGTCCCATGGGAACCGCCCAGGATGGAAATCAAAGTGCAATCCGCGCCCGCCCGGTGCATCCGGTCGTGCATGCTCACCGCTTGTTCGTATGGCACGTGAAATTCCCGCGTTCCGTGGATTAACAAGTACGGCGGCATGTCTTTCCGCACATAGGTCACGGCGGATGCGTTCTTGATCACCTCCATGTTGCCAGGCGACGCATCCGCAACATTCAACAGCGCCTTCAAGCCGGGTGACAAACATCCGCCCGGCGGCGTCGGTTCAGCCCGGCCATCCATGATGCAGGGATTCTCTTGCACCCGGGTGATGAGGTCGTGTTCCCCATACAACGAAACGACGCCGGCAACTCGATTTTCCGGACGAGCACGTCCTCCCACGACCGAGACAATCAATCCGCCTGCGGATTCACCCATCAGCACAAGTTGCCGCGGATTGATTTTGAACTCGCGCGCGTGCTGTTTCACATAGGCTATGCCTGCTTCGACGTCCTCGACACACGCGGGAAATGGATCCTTCGGAGCCAGCCGGTAGTTCAACGAAACCATCGCAAATCCCGCATCGAAAATGGGGTCCAGAAGGGCGCGCGGAAAGCCCGCCTTGTCGCCGGAAGTGAATCCGCCGCCATGCACCCATACAATGCACGGGAATGAGCGACGGTCAGCCCGCGGGATATAGGCGTCCAGAAGAAGTCGCGCACCACCTGACGCGGCGAACTCGATGTCTCTGCGAACATCCATGGCGGCGGACGCACTGCCGAAAGAACCCAGCAAGCGGAGCAAACAAAGCAGCAGCAGAAGCTTTTTCATAATCTATCAGAGCGACCGTGAACGTCCGAGGGGCATGACCAACGACCGTTTTCCTGGTGAGCGAATGTGAATGGATCGTGCCACGTTGGCAGTCGGCCCGAACAGCGCAGCGTTGCGAGGAAGCCCTTCTTCCGGCGAGCTTCCAGAGATTGCCGATCCATCAAACATCGCCGCTAAAAAGTTGCGATAGGATTGATCGGTGAGCCCGTCCCGCCTGGAACGCGCAGCGGGGCGACCGTCAGCAGGAATTCCCATCGCTTTCTCGTCTCGCATTCGACACCCACTTGTTCGAGATCAAGAACATCCAGGATCCACACACCCATGGCGACGACCGCCAGTTGGTGAACCGGCATGGCAACTCCCTCGACCTGCGAAGGGACGACGTCACTGGCGGAATCGCTGCCCAGGACCGCCAGATCGCGCTTCTTCAGCCAGGGCATGCACGAGGCGTGCAATCCGGCGAAGGCGGACATATCCCAAGGCCCTTTGTCCGCGCGTCGCGCCCAGCGCCCAGTGCGAATGAGGACAATATCGCCCCGACGAACTTTGACGCCTGATTTCTTTTCCCAAGCCTCGAGGTCTTCGGGATAAATGGCTTCACCGAGGTCCAGGTAAGGCTTGCCTTTGAGTCTTGGAATATCAAACAAAACCGCGCGCCCCATCACGCCATCCTTGACACCCAGGATGGAGCATTTCTGCGCGCCACTCTCCTTGATATCGGCCGTGGTATTGCCGTTGTACATCTTGCCTTGATAGAAGATGTGGCAAAGCGCGTCCATGTGCGTGTGCACATAGCCGTGGTAATTCACCCCAATCATGTCACCGGCGCTTTCTGGATCACCGCCACGCGGCAGAAACATTTGGTGCGAATAAGGAGTCAGGCAATCCGCCGCCTTTTCCTTCACGGCATCGTGGCCCAGCGAAACGGTGACCCCTTCCCTGACAAGCCGGAGCGCGGCCTTCCGCTCCTTCGGTGTGATTAAATTCAAGGCCCCTTTTTGGTCGTCCTTCCCCCAGCGACCCCAGTTGGATAATTCCACCATCCAGCGGTCGATATCCGCTTTTGTGACTCGATGCCGACTCGGAGAGTCCGCGGCATCAACACGAGTCAAGGTGGCAGAGGGGACGAACTGAACCGCAAGAGAAAAAGCCAGGAGCAAAGTGCAGGGATGAACTCGGGAAGTCATAATGCCAGTCTCTCCGGTTCAGGCCAAATTGGCAATTTTATTCAGCGACCAGCCGACCAGCCGGTCAACGCATCCGCGGCGGCAATTGTGGACCAGATCGGACACGGAATGCAGTCATGGAGCGGATTCAGGTTCGCCGCTATGGAATGGTCGGCCAGGATCAGGCTCTCATCGGTTTGGGTCCTGGTGCCCTTTGCGCTGTTCAGAATCGCCAGTCAATTGCGCCTTGCTCCGGGTTTCAGTCGGCCGTGCCGTGTGCGCGAAGAGCCCGGATCTAAATGGGATTAACCCCTCGACTCCAGCAGCGGGGATTGACCCTGCTATGTCGAATGCGATGAAGTGATTCGTTGTTATTGCCAGTAAAATCCGACGGATCCGCCAAAGAATTCCTTGGCCTTCTCGAAGCCTGTCACGGCATTGGTGTACTTCCTCCAGTTCATGCTGGCGGCGTGGCCGTCAAAGAACGTGATCGTGCCCACACCGCCATGCCAGATGCCCAGGTGATCCTGCTTCTCAGGCGGAGCCTTGCCGTCGAACAGCATGATGGAATTGTCGAAACCGGCTCCGTCATTGTTGAAGGCTTCCATCAGCAGCGCGGTGCCCGAAGCAGAAGTCCGGAGGTTGCCCAGCTTGATGTCAAAATTGTTCGGCGTGCTTGCCTGGGCGGATTTCGATTGGCACGACATCGCGGCCTGGCCGTTTTCCGAGTAGCTCCAGACGGGAATTTTTCCATCCGTCGGTCCCCAGAAGGTCACGCCCTTCTTGTATTTCCGGCTCGTGTAGGCCGGACACCGATAAACCGTCTCGCTGTTCAGGTAATTCCAGAGCAGACCGGTCTTGAAAAAGCTGATGTCCG
>VHDF01000137.1 GCA_016871495.1 Verrucomicrobiota bacterium
TCCAAATCCTGGATCTTCGGATGCTCCGGCTTCAGCGTCTTCAACCAGCTTTCGCGCTCCATCCGCTTGCTGTGCAATTCGAACTTGATCCGGCTGTACTCGGATTCCGTGGCAAACTTGGCGAGCGGATCCCCCGCCTCCCGGTCATTTTCGCCCCCTTTTCCCGGGTTGCCCGCCGTGTTCGGCGAGCGGGACGAACCCGGGTCCTGCAAGGCGCCACTCGCAATGTCCTCCTTGGTCAATGCCTCCAGCCGCTGGCGGCGAATCTTCACCTGGCTGTATTCCGCGATCAGGCCGTCCAGCCGCTGCTGCGCCGCTTCCGTGAAATCCTTGATGCTGGCGATGTTGTGTTTCTGCATGAACTCCAGAATGCTCGCCTTCACCTCGCGCGATCGCTCCTCCGTCTTCAACAACTGCTCGCGCGTCCCCGCCGCTTTCCCCCGCATCGCGCTGTCCTTCTCCTCCTCCTTCCCCGCCTTGAACTCCCTGGCCCATTGGATCGCAAAAGCACGCGCGTGCGCAAACTCCGTGCTCTGCACATTCATGCGCAACTGGCTGCCCTCCCCGCGCACCGCGCGCGCGCTGTACTGCAGCCCGGCGGCGGGTGGGATCTCGGCGGACACTTTCTCCGCCACCCGCGAAAGCAGCGCCGGACTGTTCATCCTGGCGACCTGGTCGCTGTAAAAATTCTCCACCGACTCCTGGTATTGAACCTGCGATGAAAGCGAGGACTGCACCCTGGGCGCAACTCCCACCACGCTATAGGCCTGAAACAGGTCCCGGGTCGTTGCCGCCTTGTAAATGCCCACGCCCAACCCGGTGCCGATGCACAACAAAAGGGTGATCCAACGCCGGCCAATCATCTCTGCATACCGGCGCGCATAAATGAAGAAATTGACGCGCCCGGCGTCATAACCCGGTTGCATCGGATCCATGCGTGGTGTTTGTGAACCGGGACGCATCATAGGTTAAAAAACCAAGCCTCTCTCTGGAATCTCAATGCGATCTCCGTCCTGCAACACGACATCCTTGGAACGATCCCCGCTCTTCTTGATCGCTTCCACGTCCACAATCCGGCTCTCCACTTTGCCGGTCGCTGGATTGAGCCGATGCAATTTCACCTTGGTCAATTTGGCGAATTCGCTGGCAGCCGCCTGCAACACGGCCTCGAGTATCGTCTTCGGCTCGCCCGCAGGCAGTTCGACCATGTTCGACCTGACAGCGCCGTAAATCAACACCTTGCCCCCCTTGGCCGCGCGATCCAACAACACCAACTCCACGGTGGCGTTCTGATAATACTCTGCGTCGAACCGCTCCTTAATCTCGCGTCGCAAAGCCTCCAGGGATTTCCCCTGAACCTGAAACGTCAACCGCAGCGGATACCCGGTGCTGACCGGGATTTCGATTTGATAGTTGGAGGGAACACTCAGGGGCAGCGGCTCCACCGGCTTGGCCGGATCTTCCACGATTCGAAACTTCAACTTGTCCATCGCGAGCAAGACCGTCGGTTCTTTCTCCGCCGCTCCGGATGACACCGCACCCAGCTCGGCGGCGAACACGACCATTTCCGCCGCCATGATCATCCCGAGCACCTGCCATGAACCCCAAAGTCGCATACGGTTAAAATTGGCGCGTGAGTTCCGCCGTCACCCGGTTCTGCCAATAATCGCGCCCGGGCAGCTCCGATTCCTTCATGGCCAAAGCGTAAGTTAATCCAAGCACCCAATTCTGGCTCAAGTTCAAGTGGGTTCCCACATACGTCAAATATTGGTGTCCTTGCTCTCCCGCCGGCCCGGAGACCTCGAAGAGTTGCCATGAAATCCCCGCATCCAGAGTTACCGCCGAATTCCAACGCGCTTGGAAATGCTATTGCACCGCGTGCATCTCGGTATAATTGCTGGCCAATCCAAGCTCGATCGAACGGCGGGCACGAATGCCATGACTCATCCTGCGGTTCAAGGTGTGCCGCAAACCTCCTTGAAAGGTCAGACCTTCAAAATCACTCGTGTCCGCCACCGTTCCCGATCTCTCAAAGTCCTGCCGGGTGAAGAACAAGGAGCCATCCAAGGTCAAGAACTCGCTGGCTTTGAAAACCAGGGTCGGCCCGACCGACCAAGCGGCGCTGTCATTCTGCACTTTCTGCACGTACTCGTTCAGGGTGTAAGCCGCATAGAGGCCCGCCGTCCAGCGCGGCGAAATCTCGTGCTGAGTCCCGGCGTGAAAGGTGTGCGCGTTCCGATCGAGGGCGCGAAACTCCCGATTCAAGGTTCGATCCAGCGAAAAATCATAACCCAAGGTCCAAGTCAGCGACTCCCACGGCTGACCCGTCGCCTCGATTCCCGAATTATTGATAAACCGCCTGTAATTGAACGCAGAACCGCTCAATTCAGGACGCGACGCCGGATCCGCTTGCACATGGAAATCGTCATGCAAATTGATCTGCACGTCCTTGACCCAAAATCGATAGTCCACGTGCGTGTTCGGAGAAACCTGAAACGTCGAAAGTTGGTCATGCTCCCAATACCAGCGATAGCCCACCCCCAAATCCAAACTGAAGAGATTCCGATGATTCACCGGATAAAACAACCCGATCCCCACTTCAGGCCCCAAGGAAATGTCACTCCTCCGGCCCTCCTCCGCCAAATTGATGTTGTCGGTAAACTCCGCCGTCACAGAACCTCTCAGTTTCCCCTTGAGGGAACCCCATTGGAGATTGTACTAGGCGGGCTCCGGCAGCACGAACGGCACGGTCGGATGCGCTCGACTCAAGAACCCGTCCGCCCCCTCCACCGCCCAGCCCGACACCAGGAATCCCAAGGAACAAGACCACGCTCGAATCCTCCGAGACCCGGGCGAGCATCCTCTCCCTCCCTTCCGGGCCGGCTCAATCCCTCGCGACTTACGAGTCCAATCGTTCATTCCGTGCCTACTCCCGATGCGGACGTCTGGGGCAGACGGGTGACATCCAAACTCGTGGGCTGATTGAAGGGGCCGGAAGTAAAAGGGACATGCAAGGGAGCCGTCGCCGCCCCGCCCGGCCCGGCCCCGGCCGCTTCGGTAAAAATCGTGTTGCCCCCCGCCCCGCCCAATTCCTGCCCCACCCCACCCGAGATAAACGTGAACGTCCCGCCCGGCTTCAAGGGTGGAAAGGCCGGACCCGCCCCGCTCAGGTTCAGACCGGTGTCCTTCACATTGCGCTCATCGCTCCGCACCACGATGGCCCCCGTTCGCGGGTGCGTCAGCAACACCGAGTTGCCTTCACTCAAATTCACCAACAAGCCCGGCGCTTGCCTCGGTTCAAGGACAAAATCACCCGATCTCGCTTCGAGAAACACCTCGGTCAAGGACGACTGTGTCGCCTGCAATTCCTGCCCCTTCGAGCCACGCAACACAACCGGATTGCCCATGGACGTCCTCGCCGTGCCTAATGAACCCTCCAAATCCACGCCACTTCCCTGCCAGTTCAGTTTCACGATCGGGACTCCCGGGATCACTCCCGCAGCCACGGGCTCATTCCTCAGCGTCTCGACTCGAAACAATCGATTCTCTCCCCGAACACGGGAAGCAACCATCGACCCCAAATTCAACACCACCGCATCTCCTCCCATGGCGGAAAGGAGAAAATCCTCGGAGCTCACAGGATCGAACTGCTGATATTGCACCAAACTTCCATTGGACATCGAAAGGACATGCCTTCCGGGTAAAAGCAACCGGGGTCGATCCCACTGGCCATAAGCCGTCAAATCAATCACGCGTGAACCTCGATCCACCCGCACATCCAATTCATGCCCAGTCAGGCCCACCGCAGACCACCCTGGCAACCCCTGGACCCCTAAACGAACAAGTCCTTTCGTCACCTGCACTTTCACCCCGCCTCCAACCAACGGCTTGAATTCCACCAGAGTTCCCAAGACGCCTTGGATTCGTGCTCCATCCCCCACCACTCCTCTCTGCTTCCCATCAGTCCATCGAACCGCACTGCCGTCTTCAAAAATCAACTCCACCTCCGTCCAAGCCAATTTCCTGGCGAATCCACCCTTCGCACCAGCTTCAAGTAATCCTCCGGCGTAAGGCGCATGTTCCTCGCCCAATAAGCGAGGGGCTCCATCTGCCCCCCTCATCTCCGTTTGTCCCAAGCCCGACAAAACAAATGCCCCTTCTTGGAAAGGATCCAATCTCAGGACTCCCTCCCCCTTCAATGCTACCCTCGCGCCATCTCGAAAACGCAGACAAACAGCCCCGCCCCGCCCAGACTTGATGGTGGTCGACCCAAGATTTCCCCCCTGCAGCACCGCCATCCCACGCTCAACAACCACCGCTTCTCCCTGCGAAAGATGAATCTCGACACCCACCCCAAGTTCGCAGTCCACCAGAACCGCACCCTGCAAACTTTCTAAAATGAACCGGTTCGTGCCATCAAACCCAACTTTCAAAGACTTCCCTTGATTCTCAAAAACCCTTTCAGCCTTGGCGGTCACGACTTCAAAAACATTGGTCTGCACGGCGTATGCCAACGAATCGCCCGTCCAGCGCACGAAAAACGCAGGCCCATCGCCAGGGAACGAAGACTCGAAACATCCATGACTCGCAGGACCCTTCCCCGCAAAATCATCCGTACGGAGCGAAGCGGCATGACTCAGGGAAATCATCCCCGCCATGCTCCAACTCAGAGCCGCGATAAACCAAGTGGACTTCAAGATTCAAAAAGTTTGCCCGACATCGATCGGCAAACTACTCTGCAAAGACTGCGAAATGGGAAGTGTCGAGCCGTGACAACAGAACGCGCTCTCACCTTTGATTATCGGCAAGTTTCAAGCCAAGTCCAAAATCAGGGCATTTGGCCCTAGATCTGGATCCCAACAACTTCTCCCAGGCGGACCGAATTCTCGAAATATCATCGTCGAATCAGCCTTGCCAACCAAGAGTTTCCACACGGTTTATTCCATCTCCAAACGAAACTTTGAGTTTTGGCGAATTCGCCGATGAAGATTAGCAACGAAACTCTTCATCACCCATACGAACATTCCCCCTTCCTATCCCACTTCCGATTTGCCACGGCGAGGACGAAAGGCCCTATGGATCTTCTGCCTCGGGTTGGTCTGGATCCAGTTTGTCTATCAGCTTCATTTCGAATGGCTTGCAAATCCACAATATCAATATGGATTTTGTGTGCCTCCTCTCGTCCTCTATTTCTGGAGCATCCGATGGCCCGGAATCGTCGCTTCGCATCCCGAACCCCACCGAGACCATCAATCCAATGCCAGCCTCGTTTTCGCAATCCTGTGTCTGGCCAGCCTTCTGCCCATACGCCTCCTCCAAGAATCGAACCCGGAATGGAGATTGTCCGCTTGGATCCACGCCTTCGCCGTCATCGGCCTCACCCTGGGAATGATCAGCAGCAGTTACGGAATCCGATCAGCTCTCCGACTCGCGCCGCCCCTGCTTTTCCTTCTCACATCGATCCCGTGGCCCACGTTCCTTGAGGCCCCACTCACCTCGTCGCTCATGCGTCTGTCAGCGGAGATCACGGTGGAATTCCTCAACTGGCGCGGCATACCCGCCTGGAGACATGGCAACCTCATCGAACTCACGTCCGGCCTGGTGGGCGTCAACGAGGCCTGCAGCGGCATCCGCTCGCTTCAGTCAGGTGTCATGATGAGCGCCTTTTGGGCGGAATGGCGACAACTCCCAACCCTACGTCGCATCACCTTCCTTCTGCTAGCCCCAGTCCTTACCGTCCTCCTCAACTTGATTCGGACCGCAACCCTATCCACGATCGCCGCAACCCAAGGCCCGAAAGCCATCGAATCTTTCCACGATCCTGCGGGCTGGACGGTCGCCAGCGTGAACTTGATCGCTCTGTGGGGCATCGCCAAGTTACTCCAGCCAAGGCTCACCTCCGCCCCCCCGATCCGGTTCAGATCATCCATCCCCGTTACCCTTCCTGGCGCTCTCTGGCGGTTTTGTCTTTGTTGCCCCTCTTCATCGAACTCACCGTTAATCTCTGGTTCAAACCCGCGCTCCTCACGCAAACTTCTCAAAAGATTTGGTTGGCCCCAACCCGCGTCGCACCAGCCGACTCCACCATTCCCTTGCGGCTCATCAATCTCCCCCCAGAAATTCGCGCCGAGCTTCGCAGCGATTCCATCACTTGTCTGTCCTGGGAAAAAGATCATGGCACGGAAGGAAGATTCTTCCTCATCCAATGGAATTCCGGAAGAGTCTCCGCCCTGGCTTCGTCGATCCACCGTCCCGAGCTTTGCCTGACCGCCTCAGGCTACACGTTGAAACAATTCCTCGGCCTGACACCTCTGTTCGTGGACCGCGAATCCATTCCTTTTCAAACCTACCTCTTTGAGAGCAGATCCGGGCCCATCCACGTTTTCTTTGGTTCCTGGTTGGGTTCAGGATTGTTATCCGGCTCATCCCCAACCAGCACTCCGCCGACTCTCCAAAACCGGCTCCGCCAAATCCTGCAACGCCAGCCCGCTCAGCCCCGCCAAATCATTGAGATCGCCCTTTCGGGAGCCCGTTCCGTCGAAGAAGCCGCCCGCGTGGCGGAGAACGTGCTTTCCCAATCGTTGGAATGGACTCCTCGATTGCCCTAGTCGGGTTCACTCATGAAGCGTGTTCATCAATACTGGATCTTTCTCGGAGCATCCTCGCTGGTGGCAGCACTGGTTTTGTCTCCGTGGATCTACTCCAAGGCCAAATCGTGGAGAGTGGACCGGCTCGTCCGGCACGCAGAAACCGCATCGCCAACCAAAAGCCGTCTGAGGCCTTCTCCAAAGTGCAGGCCGCTCTCCAACTGCAACCGAATCACCTCAACGCGATGCGTACGATCGCGAAGCTCCTCTCGGTGGGCCCACCCAACCAAGCCTTCCCCGTCTGGCGCGCCCTTCTGAACCATCCCGAATCAGGACTGCTGGATCATCTCGATTGGATCAACTACACGATCAAGATCGGGAAGCCGGAGGCATCGGGCCATCAAGTCGAGACGATGCTCCGACTCCATCCGATGCCAACCCAAGTCCTCGCCGCCGCGGCGCGATGGCATGAGGCGTCCGGAAACCTCGATCTCGCTCAACGCTTCGCCCTCGAAACGCTGCGCAGGACTCCCGAAGATGCAAACTTGCTTCTGTTAATCTGCAGAATTCAGCAAGGCTCAGCGTCGGCGGATGAACGGCGGCAAAGCCTCCACATCCTCATGGGCTTGTCCCAGCGACCCGATGCGCAGGGTCTCGAAGCCCTGGAGATGCTGTCGATTCACGCTGAAACTCCCGCGGAATTCCTGCCCCGCATTCTCGCATCTTTGCAGGCTCACCCACGACGCACACCCCGGCACGCCTTGTTCGAAGGGGAACTCCGCATCCGTATCAACCCCGCTCAATCCGCAATCCTCGTCCAGGAAATGCTCGCCAGCGCGTTGACCAATTCCAACGTACAAGTTGAAACCGCACGCTGGCTCAATCGACGACGATCGTTCGCCGAAGTGGAGAAGTTGTTCGCCGCCACGCGTACCCCGGATCGAGACTTGTGGCTCGCCTATCTGGACGCCTTGGCCGCCCAAAAACGATGGACACGCATCCGCGAACGGCTGGAACAAGCGTCCCTCCCTTTGGAAAAATCGCTGATCGAACTCTTTCGTTTTCGATGCGCCCTGGAGCTCAAAGAAGAGCACGCGGTCCCACTGCGCTTCGAACAAACGCTGGCCGCCGCCGGCCAAGATCCCGCGAAACTGTGGTTCCAGTTTCAATATCTCGAGAAGCTCGGGTTGACGGCCTACGCCAAGCGAACCTTGCTGGCGCTGAAAAAAACCGAGTCCTCTCCCAAACCCGTTTATCTCGCGCTTCTACGCATCCTGGAATTGGAGGGGAAACTCTCGTCTCTGATCGAGCTCGTTCGTGAAATGACTCAGAAATTCCCCTCGGATCTGGAACCTCAGAACGATCTCGCCTACCT
>VHDF01000138.1 GCA_016871495.1 Verrucomicrobiota bacterium
CACATCTGCTCTTGTAGAGGGCCTTGGCGTCCTCCGCCTGACCGAATGGGGCAAACACGAGTACCGCCAAGAAGGGAAGCACCACAGTCTTCATGGCTCGCCAATCCTCCAGTTCCGGCTTCAGTCTACGCCCGGCTCGCCGGAAGGTCCATCCTGTGCATAGGTGAGGTGTACGCGGCACGCCGTCTCTCACGTGAACGCAGGATGGTTTCTGGCGGCCGGTGTTGGCAAGATACGGCTAGATCCGCCCAACGGGCGGGGAGAGGAGAAACATCTTGCGAATCCTGGTACGCGCCAAAAATCTTCACGAGGCCGACGCCTGGAAAGGAGTCTTCGAGCGCAAACTCGCATTTGCCGTCGACCGGCACCAAGACCGCCTCGCGGAGATCGCCGTCTCGCTGGTCGACCTGAATGGACCCCGTGGTGGACCCGACAAGCACTGCCACATCAAAGCACGCTTTCGTGACGGCCGGACCGTCTCCATCGAAGAGCGCGGCGATGACGTGATCGCGTTAGCAGTTCGCGGCGTCAAGCGCCTTACGCATCACCTGGGTAAGCTCGCCGCGCGAGCACGCCGCAGTCCGGCGCTCGTACGCGACAGACGATTCAGCAAAGCCGCTTGACGCCGTGCCGTGAGCGGATGGACAGCCAGCCAAACTGCGGCCGTACGCGAGCGCCCTCAGCGTCTCATTTCAGGCGGGAGACTCTGTTTCCACCGCGACCGCATTCGGCGCATCCATCCGCCCACTTCCACCGTCAAAGAACCGGTAGAGCGTCGGCACCACGACCAATGTGAGTAGCGTCGAGGACACTAGCCCGCCGATCACGACGATCGCCAGCGGCCGTTGCACCTCGGACCCTGGTCCGGTGGCAAACAGGAACGGCACGAGGCCGAGCGCGGCCACGGTTGCGGTCATCATCACAGGTCGAAAGCGCAAGTAGCAGCCTTCGTGAATCGCCTCCCGCACGCCATGACCGGCCTCGCGTAGACCGCGGATGCAAGAGACCAGAACCACGCCGTTCAACACCGCGATGCCCCACAGCGCGATGAAGCCGACCGACGCTGGTACGGACAAGTACTCGCCGGTGAAGTACAACGCGGCCACGCCACCGATGGAGGCGAACGGTAGCACCAGGATGATCAGCGTGGCGAATCGCAAAGACCGAAAGAGCAGGAACAGCAGAAAGAAGATGGCCCCGATCGTCACCGGCACAATGAACATCAGATGTCGCCGCGCGCGCTCCATATTCTCGAACTGGCCGCCCCAAACGAAGTAGTAACCGGCTGGGACCTTCACTTGACGTTGCACCTTCTCTTGGAGCTCGGCAACAAATCCGCCCAGGTCGCGGTCGCGGACGTTGACGCCAACGACGATGCGGCGCTTGGCTGACTCGCGCTTGATCTGGGAATAACCTTCGCGGATTTCGATGTGGGCCAGACTCCCCAGCGGAATCTGTGCTCCGGCTGGCGCGGTCAATAGGATGCGTTGGATGTCGCGCACGCTGTTGCGTAGCGCCTCCGGGTATCGCACTACGGCCTGGAAGCGCCGTTCGCCTTCGTAAATCTCCGTGGCGACTTTCCCGCCCACGGCCGCCTCAATCGAATCGTGGACCTCGGATGAGTTCAATCCGTGCCGCGCGATCGCTTGGCGGTCGATCGAGATGTTGAGATTCTGCTGGCCTGTGACCCGGTCGATCTTGATATCGGCGGTTCCACGAATCGTGTTCGCCACGCGCGCCACCTCACCAGCCTTCGACACCAGCAAGTCGAGATCGTCGCCGAAGAGCTTGACGGCCACGTCGGCCCGGACACCAGTGACCATTTCATCGACACGGTCGGAGATCGGCTGAGCCATCACGAGGTTCACACCTGGAAGGGTCATGATCCTCTTCCGTATCTCATCGGCAATCTGGTCCTGAGATAGGCCTTGGCGCTCGGCCGCCGGCCTGAGCGCCACCATGGTGTCCGTTTCGCTGTATCCGGCCGGATCCACTGGCGACTCGCCACGGCCGAGTCGCGACACGATGGAGTGAACGCCGGGGACACTCTCAATGAGACGGTGTGCCTTCATTTCCATGGCCAGCGACTCCTCCAGCGAAATGTTCGGCACGCGATCGGCGTTCGGCGAGATCGTGCCCTCCTTCATCTCGGGAATGAACGATGTGCCGAGATAGGGAAACAGCGACATGGTGGCGGCAAATAAAACCAAGGCCGAGCCGACGGTGAGCCATTCGTGGCGAGTCGCAAACTCCAGCAGGATGCGATACGGCCGCTTGAGCCAGCGCACCACAAACGTGTCGTGCTCCGCGCCGCCCTTCAACAGCAGGAGCGACAACACCGGCGACAGCGTTAGGGAGAGAAGTAGAGAAACGGCAAGCGCGATCGCGATCGTGTAGGCCAACGGCGCGAACATCTTGCCCTCCATGCCTTCGAGCGTCATCAACGGCAAGAACACCATGATGATGATGCAGATTCCAAAGACCACGGGCGTGCCGACTTCCAGCACGGCCTCATAAATCACCTTGAGACGATCCTCCCCCGGATTCTTGCCCAAACGGGCGAAGGCGTTCTCCACGACGACGACCGAGCCGTCGACCATGAGCCCGATGGCAATGGCCAGTCCGCCGAGCGACATGAGATTCGCCGACAGGCCGTAGCGGTTCATCACCACGAACGTAAGCAGCGGCGTTAGGATCAGGGTCGCTATCACGATCAAGCTGGAGCGCAGGTCGCCGAGAAACAGAAATAGAATCACCACCACCAGAACAATGCCTTCCACCAGGACGCGGCTCACCGTTTCGAGCGCCGCGTCGACCAACTCTGACCGGTCGTAGTAAGCCGAGATCCGCAGGCCATTCGGCAACATCGCTTTGGTGTTGATCTCGTCAACACGCGCTTTCACCGCCTGCACCACCTCTTTTGCGTTGGAGCCCGCATTCATCATGACGATGCCACCGACGGCTTCCGTGTAGCCGCCCTTGATCATGGCGCCGTAGCGAGTCTCTTCCCCCAGACGAACCTCCGCCACATCGCGGATGAACACCGGAGTGGAACCGACCTCTTTGAGCACGACGGCGCGAATGTCATCGAGATTCTGAAACAGGCCCAGTCCGCGGACCAGTAGAATCTCCGGTCCTTTTGGCAGAATGCCTCCGCTCGAATTGAGATTGTTGCGCGCCAAAGCCTCGTGAACATCGTGAATGGTGACGCCGTAGTAGCGCATCCGGATCGGATCCACCAAGACCTGATATTGCTTCACGTAGCCACCGGTGGAGTTGATCTCGGCCACGCCCGAGATAGAGCGCAACAAGGGACGCGCCACCCAATCCTGCACGATGCGGCGTTCGGTGAGTTCAGCTTTGCTCAGCGGCCGCTTCCCGTCACGCGGATGCTCGATCGTGTACTGATAGACCTCGCTCAGCGCCGTGGAGACCGGTCCAAGGACAGGGTTGATCCCTTCCGGCAACCGGCCGCGAACGTCGCCCATACGTTCCGATACGAGCTGGCGCGCAAAGTAGACTGGCGTATCGTCGTCGAAGACGAGCGTCACAATCGAAAGGCCGGGCTCGTTTTGCGACCGCATCTCCACTAGCCCGGGAATGCCCGTCATCCCGATCTCCACCGGGATGGTGACGATACGTTCCACCTCGTCGGGCGAACGGCCCGGCACTTCCGTGGCGACTTGCACCTGAACATTGGTCACGTCGGGGAACGCATCCACCGACAACTTTCGAGCGGCATCCACGCCGAAGGCCACGGCGATGAAGGCGAGAACGACGATGACGACGCGCTGGTGCAGCGCATTGCGGACCACTCCCGCCAGCACGTTACTCTCCCGCCCCGGAGCCCCGCACGGCGCGACGGCGGCGCTCATTGTTCAAATGAAAGGCGCCGTCCGTGACGATCTTCTCGCCGGGTTGGATGCCGGAAGTCAGCACGCGCACGTTGCCGAACTCATCGCCCAGCGTGACGGGCCGCAGGACAAACACTCCGGGAGCGCGTTCCACGAAGAGCATCTCCGTGTCGCCTTCACGCACCAGCGCTGAAACTGGCACCACCTGACGCTTCTCCGCCTGGTCGCGTAGCGCCATCGTCGCGAGCATCGCGGGCTTCAACCGCCGACCGGGATTTGGCACGTCCATCCGGACCCGTACCGTTCGCGTTTCCGGATTCAGCGTCTGGCTGACGAAGGTGAGTCGTCCGCGCAGCTTCAGCTTGGCGAGAGAGGAGACCTCCGCCTCCACCACCTGGCCCTCGACAACACGTCCGGCGTTCGATTCGGGAACGTCGGCGATCAGCCACACATGCGACAGGTCTGCGATTTCAAAGATGGTGTCCGCCGCCTGCACCACCTGGCCGACCGTGACCTTACGGGCGAGTACCGTCCCTTCCATGCTCGCGACAACGCGGGAGACGGATCGAATGCTCCTTGTGCGCTGAAGTTCCTCAATCGCGTCGGGCGCCATGCCCAGCAATTCCAACTGATCGCGCGCTCCATCCAGTTCGGCGCTGGCTTGCGTGAACTCGGCTTCGCGGCGCTGCAACTCGGCTGAGCCGATGACTTCGGCCTTCAGGAGTTGCTGGGCGCGTTCCACCGCGCGTTGCGCCAGCATCTTCTGCGAAAGAGCCTTCAGGAAACCAAGCTGAGCGTCGGAGAGCCCGGTGCTATTGAGCTGCGCGAGCAATTCGCCCTTGCTGACATGCTGGCCTTCGCGGGCCATCAACGCAGTGATGCGGCCCATCACAGGCGAACTGATGCGCGTAATTCGCGTCTCGTCAACTTCAATGCGCGCCGCCACGGTGATCGTGGCTCCCACTTCCGTCATGACGGGTTCACCAGTCTTGAGGGTCGCCCGGAGCTGTTGAGTCGGCGTGATCTCCAGCGGGTCGGCGGGCGCTGCGGCGGACTCCGCCACGGCGGCCGCGACCGGTTCTGTTCCGGCGGAGTCCTTTCCGCAGGCGGCGAGCAACAAGGCGGCAGAAGCAAGCGCAAGAGGTTTCATTTCCGCAACTCCACACCGCGCAGCTCATCCAGATCGATTAACGATGCTTGACGATCGAATTGTGCATTGAGAAAATCGAGCCGCACCGTCCGCAGCACCCGCTGAGCATCGAGTACGTCCAGAATGCCGCGCTCGCCGAGACGGTATGCGGTTTCGGCGGCTCGTAGACCTTCCTCCGCCTCTCGGAGAAGGCCCTGCTCGAAGGCCGCGAGTTGCTGCGTGGATACTTCATATCGGCCGTACGCGCTTTCCAGCGCAGCCAGAATCTCAACCCGGCGACTCTCGGCGAGGGCGCGCGTCTGCCGGAGTTGCGCCTCGGCTTCGGCGATGGGGCCTTCCCGTTTGTTCCAGATCGGCAGAGGAATGGCGACGCCGATCCGGTAGATGGGGGTATCCGGTGGCCGATCTATCTCGGCCCGAATCGAAGGCTGCGGACGCCTTTGCGCCGTTTCAAAGGCAAGCCGAGCCTCGGCTCGACGCACTTCGGACCGGGTCAACGCCAGCATCGGATGCCGGTCCACAGCCTCGGCGCGAACTTCTTCGAGCGGCCGTAAAATAACCGCTGGATCGAGCGAACCCTCGGGCGTCAGACCAGCGTCAAGTGTAGTGCCCACCGCTCCGCGAAGTTGCGCCAGGAAGGAGATGTACTGAAGGCGCGCGGAATTCGCAGCCGCGCGAGCCGTCGCGACTTCCGAGTCGGCGCGGATCAATTCGAGCCGACCCGCTTCCCCGACATCGACGCGGACTTTCGTGCGTTGGCGAAATTCCTCCACCAGCCGGACATTCTCGGTCAAGATCGCGATTTCAGACTGCTTACGGAGCACTTGAAAGAAGGCCCTCCGCACCCCGGACAATACTGCGAGCCGCGTATAGGCCAAGTTGAACTCACTGCTTTCCCGCCCGCGTTCGGCGAAGGCCGATCGCGCCGGTCGCAACGGGCCCAATTCAAGCGGTTGCGAGAACGAAAGGTTCGTATTCAAGCCGGACACGTTACCAGGCACTCGGAACGTCTGCCTGCCTGCCATCAACGCCGCTTCCGGATTCGGATACGCCTTGGCCGTCACGATCGCCGCGCGAGCGGCATCCACCTGTGCCGCACCTGCCCGCAATTGCGGGTGATGTTGATCCGCCAGCGCCAGGGCGTGCTCCAACGTGAGGTTAGCGCCTTGGGCAACTGGGGCGAGAAGGACGCCAAATCCCAAGCCGCAACTGAGAACGCGGCGCATTCGTGCTATTAGGCTGCGTGTTGTACCGCCCAATTAACTAGGCTATCTGCCTCCCTGGCAAGTGTCCATACTGTATTTAGATGATGGCCTGGGAGGCGAGTCTGGCCTACTATCTTTCGACGCGGCTCACCAGAACCTTGTCCACCCGATTCGCATCCATGTCGAGTACTTCGAATCGCAAGCCGTCCACAATGAAGTGATCGCCGGGTACGGGAATGCATCGCAGATGCGCCAGAACCAGCCCTCCCACGGTCGCGAATCCCTTTTCCTCTCCGGGGATGTCGCGAAGGCCGAGTTGCTCCACTAGGTCCGCCACAGCGAAAGAGCCGTCGATCAGCCACGAACCGTCTTCGCGTAACGCAGACTTCGGCTGCGGTCTCTCGCCTGGAGCTCGCAGGTCGCCCACCACAGCCTGCATAAGGTCCGTTAGAGTGACCAGGCCCATTACGCCCCCGTGCTCCTCGACGACCAGCGCCATCTGTTCTCCAGACTCCTGAAACCGGTCAAGTACTTCAAGCGCGGGCGTCAGTTCAGGCACCAGGAGCGGCTTCCGGGCGAGAGCGCGCAGATCCAACCCTCCTGTCTCGCTCAACGCCACGAACAGATCCTTGATATGAACGATGCCGGCCACGCGGTCGAGATCACGCTCGATGACCGGAAAGCGGGAGTACGCCGAGGAACGAATGCGCTCAGCGTTCTCCGCCCAACTGAGCGTGAGGTCGAGGCTCACGACCTTGCCACGTGGTTGCATAAGGTCCACCACGCGGCGATCGCCCAACCGGAACACGCCCTCCACCATCTCCTGCTCGGCTTCATCGAACGTGCCGTGCTCGGTGGCCTCGGCGATCAGAACCTTGATCTCCTCCTCCGTCACGGGAGCTTCTCCAGATGGACGAACGGGAATGAGTTTCATCACGAGCCGCGTGGACAGGCTAAGAAAGCGCACCGCGGGAGCACCGAGACGCGCCAGCAGCCGCATGGACGGCGCCAAGAACGACGCAATACCCTCGGCGTTCGCGAGCGCCAGGTTCTTCGGCACCAACTCGCCCAAAATCAGCGTCAAGTAGGAAATGGCAAGCACTACGAGCGTGATGGACACCGTTTCGGCGTAGGGCGCAACGGCCTCGAACCGCTTCAGGTACACGGCGAACTCCCCCGCGACAGTGGCACCGCCGAACGCCCCGGCCATCGTGCCGATCATCGTAATGCCGACTTGTACGGTAGAGAGGAAGTCGTGCGGATTCGTCGCCAGATCCAGCGCCACGGCCGCCCCGCGATGCCGTATGGTCCGAAAACAGGATTGCCCTGATTTCCTTGGCCAGCCAAGCGTTACCTCTCTTCGCGGCGCCTGCTGAATTCCCATTTCGGTCCGCAACCGGCGTTGCCAAACGCGGCGCGGACGTTGCAGATCACGCTGCAGACGGCCCAATCCCAGATGCCGCGCACGCCTCCGGTGCCTGAATTCCAACGCGAATCGCCATGGCCGGCCTCAGCCGCCCGATCAGGCGGCGTTGCGGTAGTAATAGTTCAGCATGCCGCCCAGGCGCTGACGGCGCTGGATGGCACCCGACGCTCCCAGGTGGCCCGCCTCCGGGCAGATGATCCGGTTCGCCAGACCCTGGTGATTGCGCTCGCTGTGGTAGTGCTCCACAAAGTTCTGAACTGCCGTCCGCAGCGACGCCTCCCCGAACAAGATCATCCGGTCCA
>VHDF01000139.1 GCA_016871495.1 Verrucomicrobiota bacterium
GGACTCGGAACGTAGGTTCCGGCCAGGAGCTTAGCGCGAAGGGTTTCCCAGTGTTGACGCACATGGTCGCGTCGCTGTTCCGTCGTCATGCCGTCGATGCCGGGCGCGCCTCCGTTGCGTTTGACCGGGATGACGTTAGGCTGGGCCGATGCAAGCGGGTCGATCTCACGCCGTCTTTGCCACCACACGCTGGAGCCTCGTGCAGGCCGCGGGAGACGGCGTTTCGCCCGAGGCCGTCGCGGCGCTGAACACCCTGGCCAACACCTACTGGTATCCCCTCTACGCTTTCGCGCGTCGTTCGGGTTGCACGCCGAACGACGCGGAAGACCTGACCCAGGGCTATTTCGCCCGGCTCATCGACAGGAACGGGCTGGGGGATGTCCGAAGCGATCGCGGGCGTTTCCGCGGCTTTCTCCTGGCGTCGTTCAAGCACTTCATGGCGGATGAGTGGAAGAAGGGGCGGCGCCAGAAGCGGGGTGGGGGAGTCGAACAGATCTCGCTCGACGCCGGGGAGGCGGAAGATCGATACGGCCTGGAGCCGGTGGAAATCCGGGATGCGGAACGGCTGTTCCAACGTCGCTGGGCCATGACAATCCTCGACCGGGCCCTGGGTCGGTTGGAAGCCGAGTTCGTTGCCTCGGAACGCTCGCGGGTGTTCCATGAACTCCGTCCCTTCCTCGTGGGCGACAGCACCGGGACCTACGCGGAGGCCGCCCGGGCCTTGAACACGTCCGAGGCCGCCATCAAGATGACGGTGTCGCGACTGCGGCAGCGGGCGCGAGTGATAATTCGGGACGAGATTGCGCAAACGGTTTCGACCCCGGCCGAGGTGGACGAGGAGTTTCGGGCGCTGCTCGAAGCGCTGCGCTCCTGAAAAGCCGTCCCGGATCCGCGGGGTTTCCCACTTTCTGTTACCTTTTCCGGATTTTGTCGCTGGAAGGGGTGAACGGATATGCTGGCGAGCATGAAATCTCAAACCTGCCCGGAATGCGGCGGCGCGATCCCGCCCGACGCCTCCGGCGGACTCTGCCCCGCCTGTCTGCTCGGCCTGGCAGATTCCTCCTGAGAGGAGGCGGCGGCGGAATCCGACCGCCTTTGGCCCCTATCATCGGCCGCCACCGCCGCCAGCCCGCCCGCGCGTTTCGGGGATTACGAGCTGCTGGACGAGATCGCACGGGGCGGCATGGGTGTCGTCTACAAGGCCCGGCAACGGGGACTCGATCGGGTGGTGGCGTTGAAGATGGTCCAATTCGGGAGTTTCGCCAGCGAACAGGCCCGACAGCGCTTCCGGGTGGAAGCCATGGCCGCCGCCCGTCTCAGACATCCCCACATCGTGGCCATTCACGATGTCGGTCAGCTCGACGGGCAACCCTTCTTCACCATGGATTTCGTCGAGGGACGGAACCTAGCCGCCGTCACGAGCCAGGGACCGGTTCCGGTTCGGCAGGCCGTGCAGGACGGCGATTTCTTCCGCGCCCGCCAGCTTTTGGAAAGGCATCGTCCGGGAGGGACGACTTCCACGTCGTCCCTGACTTCTTCATGGGACAAGCAGACGGGAGAGCAGAAAGTCCAGCCATCCCAAGCGAGCACCGAACAAGCGCTATCGAGACCAGATGCCTTGTCTCTCGAAAGAGACCGGAACGAGCTTGCAACGCGTCCCTACCGCTCCGACGGCACCGATGCAACGGCCTCGCCAACGCTCTCTCCCTTCTCCGCATCCCTTCCGCCCGCAATGGACCTGCGCGGCTGGGAATGGGGCTATCTCTGGCGCGAGACGCAGGGCGACCCGCACCGCGTGCTGCTACAACTCGATCAGCCGACCCGCCCGTTGGGCGTGCTGGCGGACGGTCAGACGATCTACGTCGGCTCGGAAGACAAGACTTTGCGCCTGCTGGATCTGGCATCGGGCGCGGAACGGGCGGTGCTCCGGCATCCGGAAGCACTTCGCGCCGCGGCCGCCTCGCCCGATGGCCGCCAGTTGGCGGTCAGTGGATTCGATGGCACGATCACCCTCCTAGACACCGCTTCGTGGCAGGAAGTCGCCCTGCTCAACGGCCACGCGGACACGGTCTATCATCTCGCCTTCAGCGTGGATGGCCGGACGCTCCTCTCCGCCAGCCGCGAGCGGCTGCGCGTGTGGCGCGCGGATACCGGACCGGAAAGCAACGCACTCAACTTAAACTCTCCAGCAACCACACCATGAAACCCACGACATGCGTCACTCGAGATCCCGCCTGCAGGCGGCCGCTTCGTGAACACGGAGCTCCCAACGCGTCCATGCAGCTCAGTTCCGGGAGGGCGGCGTTCCACCGCCGTCCCAAATTTTCAGAGGGTGCTCAGTATGGGCTGCGGTGGAACGTAGCCCTCCCGCCTTCGCTCATCGGCCCGAGGGGGAAGCCACGCACGTGCACGAAGGCCGCCATCACCCTCATCGAATTGCTCGTCGTCATCGCCATCATCGCCATCCTGGCGGGGATGCTCCTGCCGGCTCTGGGGAAGGCGAAGCAGAAGGCGCAGGGCATCCAGTGCCTCAACAATCAGAAGCAACTCACCCTCGCCTGGACGATGTATGCGCATGACAATCGAGACTCCATCCCCTATGCAGGTCGCGCCGTGATCAATCCTGCCAGGGCGCACGCCGTGTGGATGCAAGGGACGATGGACTATGTGCCTGGCAACCGCTCGAACTGGGATGTGAAGCAGGACTTGGAGAAGAGTCCGCTTTGGAATTACGTGCCATCGGCTGCCGTTTTCAAATGCCCTTCAGATCGATCCGTCGTGCGCCCGAATTCCGGCCCGTTTCAAGGTCAGACCATGCCTCGTGTTCGCAGCATGCAGATGAACATTTGGTGTGGCGGTTTTGCTGGCGACTATCCTGATGTGCTTGAACCCGGTTGGAAGATCTTCCTCAGCCTTTCCGACCTGAAAGATCCCGGTCCCTCCCAAACCTTCTTGTTCGTGGACATGCGGGAGGACGCAACCTCAGGGGGGGATTTCTACATCGACATGCTCGGTTTTCCCGACAAACCGGAACGGACTCGCATTGCCGTGGACTGGCCCGCCAGCTACCACAATGGAGCGGCGAGCTTCTCGTTCACCGACGGTCATGTCGAACCCCGGCGGTGGAAAGACAAGCGCATGATGCCCCCGCTCCTCAAGGGCACCGCCGCGCGTTTCGGCAGCGTTCTAAACATGCCGCACAGCCCTGATATCCGCTGGATGCAGGAACGCGCCACCCGGCGTCCGTGAAACCCGAGCGAAACCCATGAAGACATAATGGGGTCGCTTGTCCCTCGTCCACGAATACCACCCGGCCGCCCGGAGCGGGCTTGAGCACCGGGCAAGCGTTGGACGGCCGCTTCGCAAGTTGCCAACCTGCCTCGTGAAGTGAAGCCCCGTCACCTTCGTTCAACCTGATTCACGTTCAGCCCACGTCCCACACGAGGTTTGGCGGCCGGCTTATGGCGACAACTCCACCCGAAGTCGAAAAAAGCCTGCAGCACCATCGCGCGGCACTTCCGCGACGCCGGAGGCGGCGTTCCCCGTCGAAAACTCAAACCACGGCCCGGTCGGTTCTGAAGCTCGAAGGATGGCATAGCTTCGCCGGTTTGCTGAATTCCACCTGAGCCCCGAGCCCACTCGGTTGACTTCCACAAGAAACCTCGATGACGAATGGGCCGGGTCCGTCATGGCAACAAACTCATCCACATCTCGCACGCCATCACCGTCGGAATCCGTTTGCCCATGGACGTATGTTTTCATGCCCGTGGCGTGACGCCCATCCATGTAATCCATGGCATGCTCCAACAGGACATCGCGTCGGGCCGCATCGTCATAACTGGACTCCGGCCGCACAGAAATGGCGGGCATGATTCCCACGTCCTCGAAGACGCTCGTTCCCGCCGGCGTTGTAACGCAGGTCGATGATCATTCCTTTCGCGGTCTGATGCGACTGGAAAAAGGTCAGCAGGTCGGCGTCCGACAGTCGGCCAAGGGCTCGACAAAACGTCATGATTCATAGCGCCGGGTCGGGGGACCCGGCCTACACGCGTTGGGAATTCTCACAGAGGCCGCTTGCCCTCACGCGGCGGAGATGGATGACGCTGCTGTATTCCCGTTTCCAGCCAGAAAACTCCGCCGGGCCGGAGTGCGGAACGCTGAGTAACTTCAGCATCAAGTGAGTCGGGGGGATTACTCCCTCAATCGATAATACGTCGCGCTCCCCCCGGCAGGCAACGTCACGCCGGTCGCTCCGGCACTGACGGAGACAGGTGTCCAGGCGCCCCCAACCACCGACGAGGTTGGTAAAACTCGGGCAGGCTTGACCCTGGCCTCGCAACCGTCCCGGGAGGCGTTGCGGTTCCGGAGGCCGGATCAAGTCAAGTTTCAACGGAACAGCCACTGAGCTTCATATTCATGACATCTGGACGCCAACGGGGAAACCATAAAAACGAGCTAGTCCCGCCTCCCCGCGCATCCCGAAGTGGTCTGTCGTGTGGCGCAGGCTGCCCGTCGGCCCGGCCGGTGAAGAACGAGGCCCTTCCATCCTCTCCACGCGCCGGGTTCCCTGCGTCGCCCCGCAGGCTGGGCAGCCTGCGCCACAGCAGACAGGGCTGTCTGCGTGACCACGACAACCCGGTCACCGACAACCTCTGGATGCACCGCTTGCCTCACCTCACTCCGCCACCGCGTTGATCGTTCCGCAATACTCGGACCGAACCGACTCGCCGTCGGCAAATTGCAGGTCGAAGCGCACCCGGAACTGCATCGCCGGAACCTGCGAGGCCAGCGCCAGCCTCACCACTTTCCCGTCCTGGCTCACCGTCACACCACGTATCTCCACCCGGTCCCGCCCCACTGCTCCCGGCCTCTCCACCGAATAATCCTTGGATCCATAGTCAGCGCTTTCCCGATAATTCCACCGTTCCACGCCGTAGTTTTCCGAGTCTACCGCACTCGACGGTCGCAAGGGCTCGGTGAATCGCATCGAAACTCCTGTGGAATCTGTCCACACCGCGACCGGCAACCGCCACGGACGTCCCGTGTACCGCACCCGATGAAACGCCGCGTCGCGCGGACCGTCCGTCTGCCATCCCTTCAGCCCGCTCAAATACAACTGCCCGTCACGAGGATGAAAGCGTGCCCGCATAATCCCGGTCTCGAAGCGCAGCGGGAACGGAATCACCCCGCCCTGCCGCATGCCCCGCGCCGTCTCCATCGCCACCAGGAACAACCGCGCCTTGCCATACGATACATGCAGCACCTGTCCGCCCAGCGGCCCCCACCGGTCCGAGGTCACCCAGACCTGTGACCCGCCTGAGTTGTCCATCGTCTGCGGTATCCAACAGAGCGGCGGATCGGATCGCTGAATCACCGTCCCGGAAGGCGCCGCCGGGCGGTAACCGTAGAATTTGCCTGGCTCAATCCAATTCAACCGGCCCGAAGGGATCCAGTTGCCCTGATTGTCGCTGCAGGTGATCTCGCCTCCCGGACCCAGGCTCATTCCGTTCGCCGCCCGCAACCCGTAAGCGACCGCGTCCAGCCTGGCTCCATCCGCCGACACTTTCAGCAATGCCCCGCCATACGGATACGCCGGATCCGCCCGCTGGCCGCATCGGGTGTAGTAGAAGTTTCCAGACGCATCGGTCCACAGATCCATGGCGAACGCATGATAGGACGGCGTGACTGGAGCGTCGTGATTCACATTCTCGTAGTAGTCGGCTTCTCCGTCCCCGTTCAGATCATGCAGCTGAGTGATCCGATCCCTTCCGAGCACGCAGACTTTTCCTTCCACCACCCTCAGACCCAACGCGTCGAACAGGCCGGCCGCATGACGCCGCCAAACCAACCGCTCCAAATTCCCTTCGATACCCGAAAGGATCCACACGTCCCCGTTCCACGTGGAAAGCGCCGCCCGCCCATCCTGGAAAAAATCATGCGCCACAAATCGAAGCCATGAATTCCACGGATTCGCCTCCGGCACGGTCAGGCTGTCGACTTCATAGGCCACATCTTGATTTCCGATTTTCCCCCGTGTCTCCAAGGCTTCGGTCCAAAGCGCCGGTCCGCCCCCTCTGACTTCCGACGGATTCCTCACGGGCTCCATCGAACTCTCTCCATTCAGCGACGATTCCCGCTCCGGCCAAAAACAGACCTGGACCACCCTTGCCTCGGAGGAATCCGGGATCCGCAGTTCTCCCCAGCCTGACCCCGCCCATCCGAGTTCCACCCGATCCACTTCACCGCGCAGGGAGATCCATCGGTTGCCCTTCGCTTCCCGCCAATCGAGCCGTCGCGAACCTTCCTGGGAGCGCGGCCCGCTTCCTCCGACGGAGACCATCTTGGCTCGCAACGCCCGGCTCCCAGGCCCGATCCAAAACGTCCGGGTGAAACAACCCGCCCGGCGATCGAATCCAAATTCCTCCAAAACCTCCCGTTCCCCGACACGATACGCCACCACCACACGCCGGCCATGCCGGTAAAACCCGCGATAATGCGCCCACGCCTTGGGTAGAGGTCCATTCGATCCAGCACGAGGGTCCACCCACGCTCCCGCGCCATCCGACCAACCCGGCCCCATGTCCGTCGCAAAGTCCAATTCACCCCCGGGGAACACTCCATCGCTGCCCTTGTAGGAGTCCAGATGACTCTGGGAAAGATCCACAAAACCGCCCCGCCACATGCCCGCCACCCGCAACGTCTCCGTGTCGAAACACGCCGCCGCGTTCGTTCCCTCCACCTGCACGACCAATCCTTTCACCGCCAAATGCTCGGAAGCGTTGGTCAACCCCGGCTTGGGCGAAACGGTATACGACAACACCGGACCGTAATCCATGCGCGCTCCCGGACCGGCCAGCGCGTTCCCCATGATCCCGACCCATACCCAGGGCCATACCCCTACCCACAGCAACACCAACCTCACGCCGGAAGGCTTCATCGAGGCCCAACCCTTCTCCCCCGGTCAATCGTCTGCATCCTTCGCTCCCGCAGCGCCACGGTCCGCGCAAATCCCGCGCCGGCTCGATTCGGCAAACGCAAGGAGTTCGAGGCACTCCGCCGCGGCAAACGATGTTTGCGCCGTCTCCAACCGCTCTCGCCACAAGCCTTCTCCGCGAAACAACAGGTGATACATGCGCTTCAACTCCCTCCGCGCATCCGCCGCCACTCCCGCCCGCCGCAGTCCCACCACGTTCAAACCGCACATGCGATTGGCGCCCGTGGCAATCGTGAACGGAGGCAAATCCTTGCTGATCGCCGCGCCTCCCTGCATCAACGCCAGCCGCCCCAACCGCACGAATTGATGCACCAAACAACTCCCCGACAAAAAAACCGCGTCGCCCAAAACCGCGTGCCCCCCCACCAGCGCGCCGTTGGCCAAAATCACCTTGTCCCCCACCACCGCGTTGTGCCCCACATGACTCCCCGCCATGAACAATCCCCCCGCCCCAATGACGGTGTCCTCTTCCAGTCGGTTGGACCGATGGACGGTCACATGCTCGCGAAAAACATTGCCCTTCCCGATCCGCAATCCGGTCGACGCACCGGCGTACTTTAAATCCTGCGGTGCATCTCCGATCACGCAGCCCGCGTGGAAGACATTGCCTTCGTCAATCGAAGTCCTCCCGGTCAGATACACCCCGGGCCCCAACCGGCAGTTTGCGCCCAAATCCACCTCCCCATCGATCACACAATGAGGCCCGACCACCGCGCCGGATCCGAGCCGGGCACGGACATCGATCACAGCGGTGGGATGAATCTGCGGTGGCTGCACGCGGCGAGCGTGGCAAAATCAACCGCCAACTTCACGCATAGAAATAGCCGAGCTCCCGCAGCGAAATCCAATCCCTCGCCTTGCCTTCGGTCCGCCGCCCCAGAATCACATGGTCCAGCACCTCGATCTTCAGCAATTG
>VHDF01000140.1 GCA_016871495.1 Verrucomicrobiota bacterium
TCCCGATGTTGTTGGTAGGGCGGGCCTGTCCCAGCCCGCCGCCCACGGGATGCAAAACATCATGCTCCGGCGGCGCGCCGGGACGGACGCGCCCTACCTGCATCACCGGCAACATCGGGATGCACCGCAGGCCTGCCGGTGCATCCAAAGGTTGCCGGTGACCGGGTTGTCGTGGTCACGCAGACAGCCCTGTCTGCTGTAGCGCAGGCTGCCCAGCCTGCGGGGCGACGAAGGGAACCCGGCGCGTGGAGAGCAGGGAAGGGCCTCGTTCTTCAGCGGCCGGGCCGACGGGCCGTCGGCGATACGGCAGGCTAGGCAGCCTGCGCCACACGACAGACAATTTCGGGATGAACGGCAAGGCTGCCCGCTTTCCTGGCCAGGATGCGCTTCCGGGGACCAAGACGCCGTTTTCCCGGTTGCGCCCGGGGTCCTGGGCTCCTTAGGCTCCCAGCCCTGCAATGGACAAGAACGACTTTACTCCAGCCTCCATCCCCAAGCGATCCGACGGTCGAAGCCCCGGCGATTTGCGTTCAATCCGCTTCCAAAACCACATTGCGCCCCATGCCACCGGGTCCACGCTGATCGAGTGGGGCCAAACCCGTGTCATTTGCGGCGTGACTGTGGAGGAAACGGTGCCGCGCTGGATGAAAGAGCAGGGGGTGCCCGGTGGATGGATCACGGCGGAATACAGCATGCTGCCGTATTCCACGCTCGGCCGCAAAGCGCGCGATATTTCCAAAGGGAAGATCGATGGTCGATCGCAGGAAATCCAGAGGCTCATCGGACGGGCTATTCGCGCCGCGGTGGACCTCAACGCTTTGGGCGCGCGCACGTTGTGGGTGGACTGCGATGTGTTGCAAGCGGACGGCGGGACAAGAACCGCGTCCATTACCGGCAGTTACGTCGCCTTGTGCCTGGCCATGAAGAAACTGATGGCGGAGGGCAAGTTATCCGCCAGTCCAGTGGCCACCCCGGTGGCAGCGGTGAGCGCGGGAGTGGTGCAGGGCGTGCCGCTGCTCGATTTGGCTTACACCGAGGATTCGGGGGCGGAGGTGGATTTGAACCTGGTCATGACGGGGGCGGGCGGCTTCGTGGAGCTTCAAGGCACGGGTGAGAAGTCGAGTTTCTCACCCGATCAACTGGCGGCCATGATTGAACTGGGTCGGTCCGGCTTGCAGCGAATCATGGCCTTGCAAACTCAAGCGATCGGTTGATATGGATCCTTGCACGCGGCTTCTTTTGATCAGGCATGCCGAGGTGGCGGTGGACTACCACCGGGTGTTCGGGGGGCGGATCGACATGGAATTGTCTCCTCACGGTCATCATCAGGCCTCCCGGCTTGCCCAGTATTTGAAGGAGCACCAGATCGATCATATCTACACCAGCCCGATGGTGCGGGCGCGCCAAACGCTGGCGGCCATCGAGCAGTTTCACCTGCCTGAGCCGGTGCCGTTGGCAGGATTGCGCGAGGTGGATTTTGGATCTTGGACTGGTTTGAGCTGGGAGCAGGTCCGGGAAAGATTCAACAAGAGCGCCTATCATTGGTTGACGGAGTTGGATGAGGAAGGCATTCCCGAAGCCGAGCGGGTTCCCGATTTTCGCGCCCGAGTTGAGGATTGTCTGGACCACATCTTGTCCGAATCTCCCCAGCGCACCTCCGCCGTTGTTTGTCATGGCGGGGTGATTCGGATGGCGCTGGCGATCCTGCTCGACCTGCCGTTGCCCAAGATGGCCCACTTCGAGATCGACTACGCGAGCGTGACGTCGGTGGAGATCCATCCGCACAAGCGGGAAGTCCGGCTCTTGAACCTCGCGCCCTGGCGGGACGTGCCCTGAGGTTGAGGCAGGCGGTTGGCGGGGGCATGGTCCACCGCGAAGCTCATGGACTCAGGAGGGAAGCGGTGGACGTCCCGTGCTCGAGTCACTGGGGAGTCAGAATCAAACTCCTGATCAGACGAGACTTCCGAAATCCCTGGTCCAAAGTGACGAGGGGCACGTCGTCCGCCGCCGCGAACGCTGCGAGATAGGCGTCTTGCCAGAGTTTGGGGGAATAGGGAAACCCCTTGGTCAATCGACGAAGAGCTCCTTCCAAGGCGGGTGGCTCGATTTCCAAGGTGAAGCGTGGGTCAGCGAAGATCAATCGCCGGGCTGGCCGGCATCACGAGTCTCGTGCGTGGCCGCATCGCCCCTGGCCTCGTTTTGAATCTCCGAATCGATAATCTCGGCCCCTCGGTAACCCCAATAGGGCAATTGGATTGTCGGCTGGTTCATCCAGCCCACGAAGGGATGATATACGAAAAACTCACTGATGAAGATTTGCGCGACCAGCGTGAATCCGAGGAAGAGCGAAAGGGCAAGCGCCGCCGCGGATCCGACGCGTGTTCCCACCCAGGCGAGCGCCCGAATCCACCAGGCGGGCTCGGGGGTGCTCCCAGAAGTCAACAGGCCCAGCCGGTGCAAGGCCGTCCACTCTTGCGGGGCCAAATCTTCCTCGGCAATGGCCCCTCGCCGCACTCCTCGCAGAATGCCCCGGGCATAAATGCGGGCCGCGGCCATGCGAAGGAGGAAATACGCCGGCACCAGCACCATCGCCGACCAGAACCAATAGCCCTGGAGCCAGGAGGCTGCTTCGGCGGGGCTTCGGCTTTCCCAGTCCGGACGCATCTGGGTCAGGAAGCCGGGCACGGTCTTCAGGATCATGACCGGCAGCGTCAGGATGCTGTAAAGAGCGGCGAGGCCGAGGCAGGAGATCCATTCACGGCGGGAGATTTTCCAGACGAGTTTGAAATCGTAGAAGCATCTCCAGTCGCCCGAGGCCGCTTGCCGGGCTTGGGCCAGTGGAACGTAGAGCATGGCTCCCATGAACAAGAACACCCCCAAGATTCCGGTGAGGGGGCCTACCATCGCCTGTTCATATCCTTTATTGAAGGAATTGTTCCAGCCGTCGTACCACGCGAACAGCCAGAGCAAACATCCTGGAATGGTCAGGACCCAGACGTTGAACAAGGCCTGGATACCGACTTTTAGATTGTTCACCAGCGATCCGAACAACCAGCGGGCCGTTTCCCGGATTCGAGCCCATGGTCCCCCGGCCTCCCGACGCCGGGTTACAAGAAACCAGCGCGGACGTTTCACGTGGTCGCGAGTCCATTGATCTCCGAGAGCGAAGGGTTCCCAGGCATGGCTTCGGCCCTCGTGCACGGCGTGCTTCCACCAGGTTCGGAGCACCTCGCGCTGGGTGCAACGCATGACCCAGCCGAGAAACGCCAAAGCTCCCGGGACGCTCAACACGAACAGCATGCCCAGCAACAGAGACCGAATCCCGTAGAGGAGACGCTCCGCCCAGATTCTTCCCGGGGAGGGTTCCGGCCCGGCCCACACATCGGCGCGGGCCGGCAGGTTTGAGACCTCGGCTGTTTGCCTTGCGGGGAGGTCCTGGTTCATGCGATCGCTTGCTCGAGAACCCGGCCTTCCGCATGATGGGTCTTGAATCCCATCAAGTGGGCGAGAGTCGGCGCCACACAGATTTGGTCGGACTCGCGATCGACGACGCGGCCTGGTGGCACGCCCGGGCCGAAGAAAAGCGCGAAAATTTCGTGGGACGATTTCGAATTGAAATGATGCTGGCAAGGCACGGATACGAACGGATTGCTGTCCCGCCCGCAGTCCGGCACGATCGCAAACACGGTCTTTCCCCGGTAGGCTTCCAGGGACTCCGCTGCGCTCACGATTTGACGCAGTCCCTCGTCCATGATGGCAATGCCGCGCGTGTAGTGCTGCATGTTTCCCCAGTGGATGTAGTCGCAATCGTTGTAGTTGACCATGATGAGGCGGGGACTCAACTCCTGCATCGCTCTGACGGCGAGTTCGGTGAGGAGCCGGTCGCCGCGGGGGTTGACGAGGCCGCTTTCGCCGTAGAACGCGCGCCATCGTTCCCAGAACGATTCCATTTCGGGACCCTGGCGGTCTTTTCCCTGGGTCCGGTAGTCCACCTTGTCCCACTTTTCGAGTTTCTTCTTTTCCTCCGTCAGCTCTTGGCCTGAGAGCCGGCCCTCTTCGATCTTGCGTTGCATGAGCCAGGACTTGAAACGGTAGAGACTCAAGGCGGTGGAACGGTAGTCGATGCCGTAGGCGAAGTGATTGCTGAAGGTGTAGAATTCCTCGTCTGGACGGTCTTCGCCGTTCACGATGAGGGTTTGGTGCGGGGGGACGTCGTAGGCCTTGCGCAGGTATTCGAAAAGCGTGGGCACCTTCGGCTCGAATCGTTGGCCGAGGAATTTGTTCCCGATGTCCTTGTATTGATCGTAACGGCCAGTGACCAGGTTCAACGTGCCTTCGCCATGGCTGGTGTTGAGACCCTTGATCTGGGCGATGGTCATGCGCGGAAAGAACGTGCCGCGTTTGACGAGTTCATGGCGGAAGTACGGGCAGTAGGTTTGCTGGGGATCAAGGCATTCCCGGCGGCGCACGCCGCCTCCAAATCGAATCAGGACCACGTTCGGGCCTTGGTAGCCCGTTCTCGTTTCGGTCGACGGTGCGGTTTCAGCGAACGCACCTTGGGGCGTCATGCTCACGCCGGCTGCGAGTGTGCCGGCTAACGAATGATGCAGGAACTGACGCCGGTTCCAGAGGGGAGAAGGATTCATGCTGTTGGAGATGGATGGCGCGGCTGACACTTTTTCGGGGTCGAGGATCGCTTCGAACGTGCAAGCGGATCGTTCTTCAACATGACACGGGGCAGGGGGTCTAAGTTTCAGGGCAACAACCCGGGCGCGGTCTCCGCCAGGATCGTTCGGATGGCTCGTTTTTCTTCCCGGGGAAGGTAGTCGAATTCCGGATCCGGGCGATGTTCGTCCAGCGCGGAAGCCAGTCGCCGGCTGATTCGGTTCTTGAGTGGGGCGGGCAGCGATTGAAAAGGAGGTTGATAAATCATGTAGCTGCAACGGTGTTTGAACAGCCGCTTTTTCAAGTCCAGATCCCGCAAGGATCTTCCCACTCGATCGGGCTTTCGCTGGGCCAGGAAATCGCGGGCAAAAGCCGGGGAACCCTCGATTCCGCCCTCAGGCAAAGGGGCCTCGTCGGCAAACAGCGCGTATCGAACCAAGATGCGTGCTTGCGCATCGAATTCACGTTCTTGGTCCGGAGTGAGACGATCCGCTCCGAGAAAGAGGATGGTGCGGGCGCGGTAAGCCGCTTCGGCGACGCGATTGGCGAAGCCGGCTTGATGCTCGAGCAATAGGTGGGACAGCACGTCGCTGGTTTCGACCAGATACTTGCTTGGGTTGAAGCGTTCTCCAGCCGGGTTGGGGATGCGAACCAGTTTGCCCTCAACGATCCGACCGATCAGATCCGCCCAAGGCTTGGTCAATCCGTGTTTTCCGGTAAGGTGCCAGCCCCCGAATCGATCGGAGAGCGGTATGTGGTGTCCGGTCTGGCCGACGCGGTAGGCGTTCAGGCTGCCGCCGCTGGGAGTGGGGGTGACCGATTTGAGAATCAATCCCGGCACATGGCCGGTTTCCTCGCTGGCGTGGCAATTCATGCAGCGGTCGGAACGTTCCAGGCGAACCGGCGCTTCGCCGCGCGGGATGTCAAAGATGTAAAGGATGGCTCCCAGATCGGGATCCATTGAAATCAGCTCAATGCGGCCTCCGGGGATGTAGCCCAAATACACATCCTCGTTGAAGTAGATCGCGCGGGGATTGGACGGAGAAATGTAGCGCAGCTGCAAACTGGTGGTGGAAAAGACCCATAATTGGGATGAGGCGGGAATGTTGAGCTCTCGCAGGAGCGACGCGAGGTAAGCCTTTTCACTGGTGCGGTCGAGCGGCAGCTTTCCGGATTCCAGGGCTTCCTTCAACTGCGTCACGCGATCCCTGGGCTGGGAGGTGCTGTAACGATGAGGAGCGCTCTCCAGGTCGTCGTGGCGGAGCGCGGGTCCGCTCGCGGAAGCCGAAGCGAGGCCAAGCACCGCCGCGAAAACCGACAGACACGTTCGCGTCCTCATGGCCCCAGTTTCACCCAAGCTGCGACGGGAAAATGATCGCTGGGGTACTGCCCCATTCGCGAATAGGTGACCACTTGAACGGCCCGGACGGAAACCGGTCCGCGGTGGAGGATCCAATCGATCCGGCGGTCGTTGGCGATTTCACCCTGATAATTGTGGAAGGTGTTGACCTTGGGACCGCGCACTTCGGGGGCGCCCTTCCAGGCATCGGCGAACGCGTCGGGCCGCACGAGGATATCGTAGGCTTTGTTGTTTCCCGCTTCGGCGTTGAAATCTCCCACCAGCAGAAAGGGGAGGGCGGCGTCCAACTTCTTGGAACGTTCGAGAATGAGCGCGGCGGCCTTTTCCCGTGCCGTTTGATTCGCATGATCCAGGTGGGTGTTCCAAAAGAAAAATTCGAGGCCGGTCGAGCGGTTCTTGAACCGCACCCAGGTCACCATGCGTCGATTGCTGTGACCCCACGTCGAGGAACCCATGGTTTCCGGAGTGTCCGACAGCCAGAAATGATCGTAAGCCATGGGCTCGAACCGGTCCTTCCGATAAAAGACCGCCATGAACTCTCCGCGGCTGCCGCCATCCCGTCCGAGTCCGATCCAATCGTAGCCCGGCAAATCGGACGCTAAATCCTTCAATTGACGATACACCCCCTCCTGGGTGCCGATGAGATCCGGGGCCACGGATTCGATGCAGGCCCGCATCACGGGGCGGCGGGCGGGCCAGGCATTGGGAGGATTCTCGCTGGCGTAGCGCAAGTTGAAGCTCATGGCGAAGAGTTCGTTGCCGGGATCCGTTGGGGCGGGCGCCGCGAAGGCGCCAAATCCCAGCAGCAGCCCCGCGATCAAGGCGGGAATCGGATGATTCATGCCGTCAAACTACCAGGAGGGAGCCTCTCTGGCATAGAACATTAGCGTGCCGCACAAACTTTCACTCTGAGGTGAAAAAATTCGCAGTTTCATGACATCTTTACGGTGTCTTGTCGGCATGCCTTCATTCCGAAAGAAAAATGGCCGCTTCCACCTCCATCTCGACACTGCCGAAGACGTCTCCGCCCACGGCGGCCAAGTCCTCTTGAACTGCCCGGCCAAGCGCTTCCATGTCTGGGAACGTCTCTTCACGATCGAGGCCCTTGATCCCCGCGAGCGGCTCTCCTCTGGATTCAGTCCGCTCTCCCTCCTATCCCCAATGGTTCAGGGGACTGCTTCTGGCACCACATCCCTTGCTGACATGGAGCGCTTGGGCCGCGACGAAGGCGGAGCACGCGTAGACGTTTGCCAGGGCTCGGTCCTGATTCAGGACTCCTCTGAACTTGAATTGGTGCTCCTTCCTGTCATAGTCCAGAGCGGATTCCACTTTTTCGATAACAGGTGCAGGGGGCCTCGGTTGGCCTTCCACGCAAGATTGTTGAAGGAGTTCCAATCCGAGCCATGCCCCGAGTATCCGTCGATGTCCTGGAACGATTTGGCACCACCCTGCTG
>VHDF01000141.1 GCA_016871495.1 Verrucomicrobiota bacterium
GCGCGAAGTGGCCAAGAGCCCCGCATGAGACGAAGCGGTCTCGTCGAGCGGCTTGGGATCGATGGCGAACGGCGACTTGGCTTGGACGGGCAAGCGAGCTGGCATGCGAAATAAATACATTATATATATAACATTGCAAGAGAACAATTCACATCTGATGCGTCCTGAAGCGGTTTTTTTGAATCGCTACCGAATTACCCGTGGATCAGGGAGGGGAGTGATGGATTGACTTTGTTCGTTGGGATTGAGGAAAATTCCACTCTGTTACGATCAGATTGATCTAGTATGAAGAGATTTCGCTCGTTCGCCCTTTCCGTCATGGCAGTGGTGTGGGTTGCTTCAGGGGTCGGTTCCCGGGCAGCCTCGGTTGATTTCATCAAAGAGGTCCAGCCGTTGCTTGAGCTCCACTGCGTGAAGTGCCATGGACCTGAGAAACCCAAGGGGGGATTGCGTCTCGATACCCTGGCCGGCGCTCTCAAGGGTGGAGATGATGGATCCGCACTCGTGGCCGGAAAGCCTCTTGAAAGCTCCCTTTACACCACAACCATCCTTCCGGCGGACCACGACGATGTCATGCCTCCGCCCAAAGAAGGCCGGCTCAACAAGGCTGAAACGGACACCCTGAAAGCCTGGATTGAGGAAGGCGCCAAGTGGCCGGAAGGACTCACGCTTTCGGTTAGAAAAAAGATCAATTTCGCCAAGGACATCCAACCCATTTTCGAGTTCAACTGTGTGGCGTGCCATCGGGAAGGGCACGATAAAGGCGATTTGCGCATGGACGAAAAGGAACTGGCGTTCAAAGGCGGAGAAAGTGGAACCGGAATCGTGCGTGGCAGTCCCGACAAGAGCCCCATTTACACGACCACGATCTTGCCGGCCGATCACGATGACCTGATGCCGCCTTCCAACAAGGGCGGTCCTCTTCCGAAAGAAACCACCGAATTGATTCGGGCTTGGATCGAACAAGGCGCTCCCTGGCCGGATGGCCTCAAATTGACTCCGAAAAAGGCTGAGGAAGCTCCCGGAGCCAATGACGCTGTGACCTCGGCGGACATCCAAAAGAAGATCCTCTCCCATCTCAAGGTGACAGAAGAAAAGGACATGAAACCTTACAAGGATCTGATTTCAGGCACGGGGGTTACTTTCGAAATGCTGCCGATTCCGGGCGGGAAAGTCACGGTTGGCAGCCCGAATTCCGAATCGGGTCGAAAGGACGACGAAGGGCCGCAGGTGAGCGTCTCCGTGCAGGCCTTCTGGATGGGCAAGTTCGAAGTGACATGGAACGAGTTCGAGCTGTTCATGTATCCCGAGGAGGAAAAGAAGCGAATCGCTTCGAACAATGAAACCTACAAGGACGATCTTTCCGATGCCGTATCGCGTCCGACCAAGCCGTATGTGGAGATGAGCTTTGGCATGGGTCGGGATGGCTTTCCTGCCATCAGCATGACCCAGCACGCGGCCAACAAGTATTGCCAGTGGCTCAGTGCGCGGACCGGACATTTTTATCGACTCCCCACGGAAGCGGAATGGGAGTACGCCTGCCGGGCCGGGACGACCACGCCGTATTCTTTCGGTGACGATGAATCGAAGCTTGGGGAATACGCTTGGTTCGGGGATAACAGCGACTTTAAGTATCAAAAGGTTGGGAAGAAGAAACCGAATCCCTGGGGGCTGCATGACATGCATGGCAATGTCGCCGAATGGTGCCTCGATCAGTATTTCACAAATTATGCCTCGAAGGTGGTCTCGCTGGCGGTTGACCCTTGGATCAAGGCGACCCAACCGTATCCGCACTCCGTTCGCGGCGGGTCCTGGGATGATGCTCCCGACAAGTTGCGCAGTGCGGCGCGGCGCGGATCCAATAAGAATTGGAAAATCCAGGACCCTCAGCTCCCCAAGAGCATTTGGTACCATACGGACGCTCAATTCCTGGGATTCCGGATTGTGCGTCCCCTGAAAGTGCCCCCGCCCGAAGAGATTCAGAAATATTGGACAAGTGGCGTTGAAAAGGAGTAAGTTTCAGAAATTTCCATTTCCAACGCAATGAAGGCCTTTGATGGGTCCTCCTTTCAAGCAGGGCTTCGGGCTTGGACACAAGAGCGAATTATGAACGAACATCCATCTCCTTCTGACCTTAACCGCCGCGGATTTCTCCGTGCCTCTTCCACGGCTGCCGGAGCGGCACTTCTGGGCGGCCTGTCCATCGAACGATCGGCCCACGCCGCCGGCAGCGACACCCTGAAACTGGCTCTGGTAGGGTGCGGCGGCCGAGGGACCGGCGCTGCGGAACAAGCCCTCAGCACCTATACGCAGGGCAATGTCAAACTGGTGGCCATGGCCGACGTCTTCAAAGACCGGCTCGAAGGGAGCCTCCAGGGGTTGAAGAGGAATCATGCGGATCGCATTGAGGTCACCGACTCCGACAAGTTTATCGGCTTCGAAGCCTACAAACACGCGATTGCCAAGGCGGATGTCGTCATTCTGACGACGCCTCCCGGTTTTCGACCGATGCAATTCGAGGAAGCCGTGCGGCAGGGCAAACATTGCTTTATCGAAAAGCCCGTGGCCACGGATGCACCCGGCGTGCGGCGGGTCCTGGCCGCCGCGGAGGAAGCGAAGAAGAAAAACCTGAAAGTGGGGTGCGGTCTCCAGCGTCATCACCAGATGGGCTATCTCGAGACGATGAAGCGACTGCACGGCGGGGAAATCGGGGACATTGTTTCCATGCGCTGTTATTGGAACGGCACGACACCATGGGTTCATCCTCGGGCTGACTTGGAAAAGAAGGCGGGACGGAAGCTGACCGAAATGGAATACCAGATGCGCAACTGGTATTATTTCGCCTGGATCGGTGGCGACCACATTGTCGAGCAGCATATTCACAATTTGGATGTCATCAATTGGGTCAAACAGGGCCATCCGGTGCGTGCCCATGGCATGGGGGGGTGCGAAGTGCGCAAGGGGAAGGACTACGGCGAGATTTTCGACCACCACGCGGTGGAGTTCGAGTATGCCGACGGGTCGCGCATGTTCAGCCAATGCCGCCATATCAACGGTTGCTGGAGCAATGTCTCGGAACATGTCGTCGGCACGAAAGGCACCTGTGACGTCGGCAGTCACATCATCCGCGGAGCGAATCCTTGGCGATTCCGAAGTGAAGGGGCGAAGAATCCTTACCAGCAGGAACACGACGACCTGTTCGAAGCGATCCGCAAAGACAAGCCCTTCAACGAGGCCATCTTCGGAGCCGAGAGTTCCATGACGGCCATCCTGGGCCGCATGTGCACCTACTCAGGCAAAGTGATCGAGTGGGATCAAGCGATCAACTCGAAGGTGGACTTGATCCCCAAAGATCTTGCCTGGGACGCCATGCCCTTGGTTCAGCCTGGACCCGACGGAATGTACCCCATTCCTGTTCCGGGCGATCCGAACTGGTTCAAGAAAATCGTCTAGAACCCGTCCTCGGCCGGGATCGGAGATCGGAGCGCGGCTGGGCTCGAGGAGCCCACGGCAGGCCATGCGCGCGCTGGGAGTGCAGGCTGGGCAGCCTTCGCCCCACGACTGACTACTTCGGGATGCACGGGGGCACGCTTGGGTTCGAATTTCCGGAGCAGTTCTCATTTTGGTGGGTAGGGCGCGTCACTCCGTGCGCGCCGCCTTAGGAAACACCCGGTTTCGGCGCGCAGCGGCGTGCGCGCCCTACCTTGATCAGTCAAAATGAGAACTGCTGGGATTTCCGGGCTGACAATTTATGACGTGAACGGTAGGTTGCCGATGTGATCTCCTCACGACGGCTTGTCCTCCCGATCTTTCTGGTCGTCATGGGGACATTCCCGATCGTGTCGGTTCTTTCTGCGGCAGAGTTGCCGTCCCGCCCGCTGTCGAGCACGAGCCCGTGGTCCTTTCGACCTGTTCAACGTCCCAGTCTCCCTTCGATCAAACGTCCCGCCTGGGCTCGGACGCCGATCGACGTTTTTGTGCTGATCGCACTCGAGCGCGCCGGATTGGATCCTTCGCCACCAGCAAAGCGGCGTGATTGGTTGAGGCGCCTTTGCTTTGATCTCACGGGATTGCCACCCTCCGAATCGGAGATCGTGGCGTTTCTGGAAGACCAAGCGCCGGACGCTGAGGAGCGATGGATCGACCGATTATTGGCGCGCCAGACTTACGGGGAGCGCATGGCCCAGCACTGGCTTGATGTGGTCCGCTTTGCCGAGTCCGAAGGATTCGAATACGACCGGCACTTGCCGGGCGCCTGGCGATATCGTGATTACGTGGTGGAATCCTTCAATCGCGACAAGTCCTACCGCGATTTTCTGCATGAACAAATCGCCGGCGATGAGTTGCAACCACCGACCGAAGAGGGCCGGACTGCCGCCATCTTCCATCGCTTGGGACCCGTGCGTCGAAACGCCGGAAATCCGGAAATCGCCCTGAGCCGCAATGAAGTGCTCACGGAGCGGACGGACATCGTAGGAGCCGCGTTTCTGGGGCTGACCGTTGGGTGTGCGCGCTGTCACGATCACAAGCTCGATCCCATTTCGCAGAAGGACTATTACCGTCTGCAGGCTTACATGGCCGCGTCGCAAGAGGACGACGTGGTGCTGGCGCCTGCGGAGGAGAAGCTTAAATGGGAGAAGGAGTCCTCCCCCCTTCAGGCCCAACTCAAGAGTCTGCGGCAAAGAGCAGAGGAGGCGGAAGGCGAGGAGCGGATCAAACTTCGGAAGGAAATCGAGGCGGTGGAGCGTCGATTGCCGCTCCTGCCCGCTTCCATGCCTTCCATCAAGAACGACCCCGCGTCCCGAACGTCCATCCACGTCCTGGTTCGTGGCGAGTGGGAACGAAAGGGGGAGGCTGTGTCTCCCGGGCCCTTGGCGGCCCTGGCCAACTCCCAGCCGGCCTGGACCGGGGAGGATGACAGACGTCCGCGAACGGCCCTGGCGCGCTGGTTGCTTGAACCGGGCCATCCGTTGACGGCCCGTGTCGTGGTGAACCGGCTTTGGCAATGGCATTTCGGAAAGGGTTTGGTTGGCACGCCCAACGATTTTGGCTCGCACGGCGCGAGCCCTAGTCATCCGGAATTACTGGACTGGCTGGCGGATGAATTGGTCCGGCACGACTGGCGCTTGAAGCCCCTGCAACGCATGATTCTTCTGAGCGCCTCCTATCGCCAAGAATCAGGAGTCAAGCCCACTGCCCGTGCCCTCGCCTTGGATCCCGAGAATCGATTGCTCTGGCGATTTGAAAGACGCCGGTTGAGCGCGGAGGAGATTCGCGACTCGATGCTCGCCGTCAGCGGAGTCCTCCACCCATCGGTGGGCGGACCGAGTGTGATGGCGCCTGTGGACTCTGATTTGGTCGCGTTACTTTACAAACCCAGCCAATGGGAACCGGATGTGAAGCCCGAACGTTTGTTTCGCCGATCGGTGTATTTGATGGCGAAACGGAATTTGCGCCTCCCCTTCATGGAAGCCTTCGATCAGCCGTCATTGCTCACCAGTTGCGGCCGACGCGAATCAAGCACGCATGCGCCCCAGGCGCTCGAGTTATTGAACGGATCCCTGTCAAATGAACTGGCCCGGCGATTTTCGAAGCGCCTGGATCAAGAATCGGGAGGCCATCCGCGACGCTGGGTCGAGCGCGGCTTTTTTCTGGCTTGCGGCCGCTTGCCGGACGAGGAGGAGCTTCGGATGGGAGAACGATTTCTGGCGGAACAACCGGGGTCCGAGCTGGCCTTGGCGTTGTTCAATCTTAACGAATTTCTGTATGTTCCCTGAGCCAAGAGCCCATGTTCGTCCCACCTGGACGCGCCGTGAATTTGTCCGGGACGCCCTGTGCGGGTTTGGAGGGCTTGCCTTCTCGGAGTTGGCATCGAGGGCTGCGGCGGCGTCCGCTCCTGCGAATCCTTTGGCCCCCAAGGCTCCGCATTTGTCCGCCAAGGCGCGGTCGGTGATTTTTCTGTTCATGGCGGGCGGGCCGAGTCATTTGGAGACGTTTGATCCGAAGCCATTGTTGAACACGCTCCATGGGCAACCCAGGCCCAAGGCCTTCGGCGAGGCGAAGTATCAATTCATCAAGGGTTCGGCGAAACTACTGGGAACTCGGCGCGAGTTTCGGCGCCACGGTCAATGCGGCATGGAGGTGTCGGACTTGTTTCCCCACGTAGCGCATTGGACGGACCGCCTGGCTCTCCTTCGTTCATGCCATGGGGACATGGTGGTTCATTCCGCCGCCCAATACGAATTGTTCTCGGGCCGGATCGTTCCGGGCTATCCGAGCATGGGATCCTGGTTGGCCTACGGATTGGGCAGCGAAAGCGATTCTTTGCCGGCTTATGTGGTCATGCCGGATCCGAAGGGCGCGTTGGAAGCCGGGCAGCCGATGTATGGCCACGGTTTTTTGCCCGCCGTTTATCAGCCGACCATGTTTCGTCCAGGCGCCAAGCCGGTGCTGAACTTGAGTCTTCCCGAGGGCGTCACGGCGGCGCAGCGGAAGCGCACCCTGGACTTCATTCGCCAGGCCAATCTCAGGCGGATGACGCCCGAAGACGAAGATTTTCACGCCCGCCTGAACGCCTACGATCTGGCGTTCAAGATGCAGACGGAATCGCCCAGCCTTTTCGACTTCGGATGCGAGTCCCAGGAAACTCTTGATCTTTACGGGGTGGGCAGGGAGCCCACCCACGATTACGGACGCCGTTGCCTGCTGGCGCGGAAGTTGGTGGAAAAGGGCGTGCGGTTCGTGTGCGTGGTCGCTGGGGGTGGTCCGGGCAACATGCAGTGGGACGCGCATCAGGACATCGAGGAGAATCACTTGCGCAAAGCCGCGGAGACGGATCGTCCCGTGGCCGCGTTGCTGGCGGATCTGGAGAGGCGTGGGTTGCTCGAATCCACGCTGGTCGTGTGGGGAGGCGAGTTCGGGCGATCCCCTGAAGCCGAATCAGGCAAAGGCCGTGACCATCATAATCTGGGGTTTAGCATGTGGATGGCGGGTGGCGGCATCCGTGGCGGAGAGATTGTGGGGGCCACGGACGAGATTGGACTGCACGCGGTGCGCGACCGTGTTCATTTTCGGGACATTCACGCGACGATCCTTCATCAGCTTGGGGTGGATTCGGATCGTCTGACTTACCCGCATCTGGGACGCGACGAGCGCCTGACCTTTGTCGAAGGCCGAGTCATCCGGCAGATTGTTTAAGGAAGAGATTCAGGCCATGCTCGTCCGGTCGGTGGCGAAAACTTGATGGAAGAGAGCTTGGCTGGACGCGAAGCGGCCGCGGCGCCGCCTGTCCTTGGCCCAATGCATCCAGAGGTTGGCGGTGACCGGGTTGTCGTGGTCACGCAGACAACCCTGTCTGCTGTGGCGCAGGCTGCCCAGCCTGCGGGGCGACGAAGGAAACCCGGCGCGTGGAGAGCATGGAAGGGCCTCTTTCTTCACCCGCCGGGCCGCCGGGCCGTCGGCGATACGGCAGGCTG
>VHDF01000142.1 GCA_016871495.1 Verrucomicrobiota bacterium
GGCGCCAATTCCACCGCTGCCGCCGTGGGGGTTCTGCGCCACTTGGGCGCGGCGTTCGACACGGCGGACGCGGCCCGCTGGCTGCTGGCGCAGTCGCATCCCATGGGCGGATTTCGGGCCATTCCCAACGCGCCGATTCCCGATCTGCTGAGCACAGCCACGGCTTTGCATGCCTTGTCGGCCTTGTCCGTCCCGCTGGATGGGGTTCAGGAGTTGTGCCTCGATTTTCTGGATTCCCTGTGGTCGAACGAGGGTGGTTTCCACGGGCACTGGCACGAGGAACACCTGGACTGCGAATACACCTATTACGGCCTCTTGGCCTTGGGCCACCTCACTTCTTGAATATCAAGGGAGAATGACCGTCTTGCCGATGACCTCTTCCCGCCTGAGTTGCGCCATGGATTCAGGGAGTTCGTCCAAAGGCGCGAGGCGATGGAGAGCAGCGCGGAGGCGTCCGTTCGCGGCCCATTCGAGGGTGCGCCGCATGTCTTCCCGATGGCGTCCGTAACTGCCCACGAGGCGGTGCTGTTTCACGAAAAAGGGCCAGAGATCAAATTCCACGCGGCGTCCGGCGGTGGCGCCGCAAGTCACCACCGTGCCGTTACGCGCCAGGCACTCGAAACATTGGGCGAGCAGTTTGCCTCCCACATGCTCCACCACGAGATCCACTCCGCGCTTGCCGGTCGCCTCCCGCACGGCTTTGGGCCAGGCGGGATCTCGTCCGTTCCACGCCGCGCGAGCCCCGAGGGAGATGGCGAAGTCGCGCTTGGCTTCGGTTGAAGCCAGGGCGAGCACATCCGCGCCCAGGCCGCGGGCGATCTGGATGGCGGCCGAACCCACACCACTGGCCCCGGCGACGACCAGGACGGTTGCGCCGGGAGCAACCGTGGCACGGTGCGTGAGCATGTGCATCGCGGTCGATCCCGCGAGCGTCAAAGCCGCGGATTGCTCGAAACTCACTTGGTCTGGCAATCGCACGAGATTCGAGGCGGGCACGAGCACCTGTTCGGCGAATCCGCCGTGACGATGCACCCCGAGGATTTCGCCGCGCATGCAAATGGACTCCTCGCCTTGCGCGCAAAACTCGCACTGTCCGCAGAACAAATTCGATTGAATCGCAACGCGGTCCCCGGGCTGCCAACCGGTGGTTCCGGGTCCGGTTTGAAGCACTTCGCCGGCGATTTCGCAGCCTTGAATGAGCGGAAGCGGGACGGATACGGGCAAGCCGCCTTCTTCGACCCAGAGGTCGAGCCGGTTCAATCCGCAGGCTCGGACTCGGACCACAACCTGGCCGGAGGAGGGTTGCGGACCAGGGATATCCGCGATCTCAAACTCCCCGGGGAGGCCGGTGCGAAGGAGGCGGCAGGCGCGCATGGAGGGAGAGGGGAAAACCGCTGAGACCCAACCTGGGGCTTAGCTTGGAACCTTCATGCTTGTGACGCGACTGGGGATATTCGGGTTAGGGCTTTTTCCCCTCCGTCTTCGGAAGCGCGCCGCCTTGTTCGAGCTTTTCCAGCTTGGGCTGAATGACCAGGCTGCAGTAACGATTGCGCGGGTTGAGCCGGAAATAATCCTGGTGATATCCCTCGGCCATGATGAATTTCTTCAGGGGCACGATCTCCGTCACGATGGGGCGGCTGAACCGTTTGGCAGCTTCAGCCTTGGACTTTTCTGCGGCCTTTTTTTGATCCTCGTCGTGGTAGAGGATGATGGACCGATACTGCGTGCCGGTATCGGCCCCTTGACGGTTGAGGGTTGTGGGATCGTGTGCTTTCCAGAACAAGTCGAGCAATTTTTTAAAACTAACCTTGGCAGGGTCGAAGGCGATTTGAATCACCTCGGCGTGGCCCGTGGTTCCAGTGCAAATCTGCTCGTAGGTGACATGGTCCGTGGGACCGCCGGCATATCCGCTGGCGACGGACTTGACCCCGGGTACTCGCTCGAAGACCGCCTCCACGCACCAAAAACAGCCGCCACCAACCGTGGCGAGGGATTCTTTGGCCGGGTTCGAGGCCGGGGCGGCGGAAGACGGCAGGCTCGAATGAGCAAGGGTCATAAGGGACAAGAGCAATCCGAGTTGAAGACGAGTCAAGCTGTTCATATTCCAATCCAGCGCGAACTGGCCATGAGTCAATTTGCCGCAATCCCTAAGGAATGGCAATGCGGCGATTGTCCTTCAAAACGAAGCTTAACGGGATGGGGAAACCGTCCATGATGGCAACGCATTCAAGGTGGCCTGCGCTCTACCACTCGCCATCCTTGGAGAACTGCTTCCGGGCGGCGGCGCGGAAGCGCGCGCCGGCTTGGTCCAGGTTCTGCAGGAGTTCTTCATTCGTGAGTCCGGAGGCCGCTCGCGCGGCGGCGATCACCGTCTGACATTCGTTGGTGTCCATGAAACGAGCGGCGTCGAGCAATCGTGGCAGGTCGTCGTCAGGGACGGCCAGGAACCCATGCTTGTCCGCGTGCAGGAGTTGACCGGGACGGATGCGCTGCCCAAACACCTCCACTTCGCATCCCCAACGAACGGGCACGACATGCGCGTGGCCCACGCAAAGCCTGCGGGCCAGCGCCTTGAAGCCGGCGTTTGTCATTTCGTCGAGGTCCCGGATGGCTCCGTCGGTGATGGTACCCACGCAGCCCAGCGCTCGATGGGTGTTGCTGTTCACCTCGCCCCAGAAAGAGCCCACGACGCGGGGCTTGTCCAAATCTTGCACGATCACGATTTTCGGTCCCCTGACACTCGCCACATAGCGCCGGAATTCGGCGGTGGATTGCGGATTCGCCTTCGGATGAGCGGGATTCCCCGGCTCGATGACCAGGGTGACTGCCCAGCCCACCATCGGTCCCATTTGGGGCATGAAATCGCGGGTTTCTTCGAGGTTGATGGCGTCTCGTGTCCGATCATGCCTCGTGATCTGTTCCCATCCATTGTAAATCGTCGGAGTGTTCCAACGTTTCAGTTGCAACAACACGTCATGAGGCAGGAGAGGGGTTGAGCTCATCGCCCTCCACTTTCGAAACTTCAGGCCCGGCGGTCAATCCCGGGTGATGAGGTTGCAAGACCTCAGCGAGCCGGATGCGGAAAACCGCCTGTCCTGTTCGATGAGGGGTGGACTCAGGCCGGTGCATCCCGATGTTGCCGGTGATGCAGGTAGGGCGCGTCCGTCCCGGCGCGCCGCCGGAGCATGATGTTTTGCATCCCGTGGGCGGCGGGCTGGGACAGGCCCGCCCTACCAACAACATCGGGATGCACGGAACTCAGGCGGTCCTCGTTCCTCGTACTTCTCCACCCGTGGTCTCCGCTTCTCTTCACCGCGCTGCCACACTCCGAAATCCGTCGGCTTGTGCAGGTCCGCGGATTCGAGCAAGGTGGTGCTCATGACCTCGACTGTGGCGCGATTTACTCGCCTGATCTGGATGTGCTCAGGCTTGGGATGCGCTCTCGCGGTTGCAGCAGCGCCTCCTTCGATTACGGAAACGGTCAAGAGCCGCGCGCGCCAGCGCGTGGACTACGGCTACAATGCGGGCATCTCCATCGGATTGATCAATGCCGAGGGACGCGATTACTTCTCGTACGGGCGGCTCAATTTCGAGGATCCGGCCCCGGTGAACGAGCGGACGATTTTCGAGATCGGTTCGGTGACCAAAGTTTTCACCTCACTGCTGCTCGCCGACGCCGTGGCGCGGGGAGAGGTTGGTTTCGATCAGTCGGTGCAGTCTCTGCTCCCGATCGATTTTCCCATCCCCTCGGGCACTCCCGAAATTTCTTTGGTTCACTTGGCGACCCATCGTTCCGGCTTGCCGAACAATCCGTCCAATCTCTGCCTGGACGAGCCCTACCGGGTTTTCGAGTGCCTTGGAGAAATGGCGCTGCGGCAGTTCCTTTCCGGCTATGCCCTCCCCCGGCAACCGGGAGAGACGTGGGAGTATTCCAACCTCGGCATGGGCCTGCTTGGATTCACCCTGGCCCATCGTTTCAACCAAACTTACGAGCAACTTTTGCGCGAACGGCTGCTCGAACCCATGGGCATGAAGGATACCCAACTTGAAATTCCCGCCGCGCTTTCCGCGCGCGTGGCCACGGGTCACAATGGCGTGCTCGAACGTCCGCCGTTCCGCATGGCCTCCCTTGGGGGGCGGGCGAAATCCGCTCCACCGTCTCCGATTTGCTCACTTTCCTTACCTACCAACTGGGCTTTCAAACCAACGCGCTCTCGCCGGCCATGGCGGAAGCCCGCCGCTCACGAGGGGCTTCGGCTTAACCCGGGATCCAACAGGGACTCGGCTGGTGGCTGGTCGATTTATCAGGTGGACGCGTAGTTTACCATGGTGGCGACACCTTTGGCCAAACCGCGTTGGTGGCGTTTCACCCTGCCCGGCGTCTGGGCGCGGTCGTCCTTTCCAACTCGCGCGCCAACCTTTACGCCTCCATCAGCGAACTCGGCCTGTACCTTCTCGATTCCAGCTATCCTCTGACCACGATTCGGCGCCCGTTTCAGGTTTCCACGGTTCAACTTCACAATCTCGCTGGACAATACCGGTCGGAGGAAGGGGATCGATTCGAGATTCGTGTGGAACGCGATCAACTTATTTTCTATCACCCGGCCAGTCGTGCGGATTTTCCAGCCATGGCCATCACCGCCACGCGGTTCGAAGCGCTCGGGATCGAGCTGGGACCCAATACCACAGGCCAGTTTGAACTCGATTCGAATGCGCGCGCGGTTTCCCTCAAGTGGACTCAATCCGGCCGGACCCACGACTACGCGCGAGAACCGGATCCCAATCAACTTTCGCTGAGGGTGGCGAAGAACGAGCTGGAGCTCGTTCTGACCGGGGATGATCCGTCGCCCTACCGGCTCGAAATCTCGGAAAACCTGGATGAATGGCGTCCTGCTGACCTATTCCCTACACCGAACTCAACCGTCCGGATCCCCTTTGACGCGAAGGTTCCGGTTCGGTTTTTCCGCGCGGCGCGCCACTCGCCCTAACCGCTTATCGGTGGTGGTAATGTTCCACCACAAACTCGTCCGCTTTCAGGACGGTCTCCACCTTGGCGAAGCGATCCTCGAAAGGCGGGAAGTACGCGTCGCCTTCCACTTCCCTCTGGACCACGGTCAAAAAAAGCTCCGCACATCGATCAAGACCTTGGACGTAGATCTCCGCGCCGCCGCACAAGAAAACCTGGCGGCCGTCGGAGGGAAGGCGCACCTCATCCAAACTGCGGGCGACTTCGACGCCGGGATGGTCGGTCCACGTGCGCGACAGCACCACCGTGGTCCGACCCGGCAACGGACGCCCGATCGATTCGAAGGTCTTCCGTCCCATGACCAGCACGTGGCCGAGGGTGACGCGTTTGAACCAGCGAAAATCCTCGGGCAGATGCCAGGGGATGCGGTTGTCCTTGCCGATGACCCGGTTCAGGGACATGGCGGCAATGGCACGGAAGGGACGTGGGACCGTGTCGGTGTCGGGTGGGTTCACACGGCGATGGGTGCCTTGATGGCAGGATGCGGATCGTATCCTTCCAATCGAAAATCCTCGTAGCGAAAGTCACGCAATTCCCGGACCTCTGGATTCAAGATCATTCGGGGCAAGGGCCGGGGTTCGCGGGTCAGTTGAAGTTTGGCCTGGTCCAGGTGATTCGCGTACAGGTGCAGGTCACCGAAGGTGTGGACGAAAGTCCCCGGTTTGAGGCCGCACACTTGAGCCACCATCAGCGTCAGGAGGGCGTAGGAAGCGATGTTGAAGGGCACGCCCAAAAAGAGATCAGCGCTGCGTTGGTAAAGTTGGCAACTCAGTTCCCCGTCGAGGACGAAAAACTGAAACAGGGTGTGGCAGGGCGGAAGCTTCATCCGCTCGATTTCCCCGGGGTTCCACGCGGTCACGATCAAACGCCGGCTGTCCGGACGGCCCCGAATTTGAGCGATCACCTGGTCGATCTGGTGGATGGAGCGGCCGTCGGCAGTCCGCCAATCGCACCATTGAGCGCCATAGACGCGTCCGAGGTTGCCTTCCGCGTCGGCCCATTCGTCCCAGATCGTCACCCCATGCTCTTGCAGCCAGCGGACATTGGTATCTCCGCGCAGGAACCACAGCAGCTCGTAAATGACCGACTTCAGATGCACTTTTTTGGTGGTGAGCAGCGGAAAACCCGCGCTGAGCGGGAATCGAGCTTGCGCTCCGAACACCGAATAAGTTCCCGTGCCCGTGCGGTCGGGCTTAAACTTTCCTTCGCGCAGAACCAGCCGCAGCAAATCGAGGTAGGGCGACATGCGCGGATAGACAAACGGCTGTGGGCAAAGAATTCAAGGAAACGCCGCGGTTGCTTTCACGAGGGGCGCCTTCCACGCTTTGGGCCGTCACTTGAGGATGGAGAGTGCGGCAGCGTTGCAAGCCAGCCGCCGCCACGTCGAAGGGCTGGGTGGCTCTTCGAGTTCCAACGCATCACTTGTGGCAAATCGGTGACTGGCTTCCAGCATGTCGCACTACAACCGGTCACTTGCCGATGGGCCACACTGCTTCCGGTGCTTGAAGAGGTTGTCGGTGACCGGGTTGTCGTGGTCACGCAGACAGCCCTGTCTGCTGTTTCGCAGGCTGCCCAGCCTGCGGGGCGACGAAGAGAACCAGGCGCGTGGAGAGCATGAAAGGGCCTCGTTCTTCACCCGCCGGGCCGACGGGCAGTCGGCGATACGGCAGGCTGGGCAGCCTGCGCCACATGGCAGACCACCTCGGGATGCACGGCACTGCTTCTGGGCGGAGGAAGCTTCGTTGCGAGGGGCACAGTGAGGTAGTAAGCTCGCCGCGCGAGCATGCCAACCAGCCCTGACCTGACTCTTCTCCGATCTGAGTCCTTGGCGGATGTCAGGCTGGAACCCTGTCGAGCCGGAGTCACCCTTTCATGACGGGGTCCACCTTCATCTCCGCGCGGTTGGAAAGCCCCGCGTGGCGTTTCAGCCTCGTCCTGGTTCTCCTCATCGCCGCCTCCTATCCCGAGGTCGTGCTCGGCATTTCCGCCTTCTTCTTCCGCGATTTCGGTTACTTCGGCTTTCCCCTCGCCCGCTATCTCGAACAACACCTCCTCTCCGGGCAGCTTCCGCTCTGGAATCCTCTCAGCAACTGCGGTGTCCCCTTTCTGGCCCAATGGAACACCATGGTCCTTTACCCAGGCTCCTGGCTCGTCGCCCTCGTGGGCGCCGATCGCGGCCTGGGCTGGTTCTGTCTGGCCCATCAAGCCTGGGGCGGCCTGGGCATGTTCCTCCTGGCCCGCCACTACTCAGGCAGCCTCC
>VHDF01000143.1 GCA_016871495.1 Verrucomicrobiota bacterium
TGTTTTTCTCAATGGGCCACGGAATGGGCGATGCCCACGGCGACGGAATCCCGTTGGGATTCCTGATGCTGATCAATTTCTGTTTTTAGGGTAACACCTCGGCTCGGAAGATCGCCAAGCCGGCATTTTCCCGAATCGTCAACGCGTAAAGATCCGTCATCTCCAGGCCGTCGGGTTTGGAGGAAAGCTGCGGCTGCAATGGGCGAAATCGTTCCAAGGGCAATTCCACACGCCAAACCGCACCTTCGGCACCCAACTCTTCCGGCTGCACATCCGTCTCGAATTTGCCCGCATACACCCCGCGCATCTTCTGCGTGCTGAACCCGAAGCGCACCCGCTCTTTCCGGTCGGTTCGCCCTTCGAACACCAGCTTGGAGCCAGCCCGCAACTGGAGGGGGACTTTGCCGGCGCCAGGCACCACGAACGAAACGGCGAAGAGCAGGACAGGCTCGCGGTCCGGAACGGGCCACAGGAGAGGTTCGGCGTCCCAACCCATGGCCTCCCCGGCTTCACCCGGAAACCATCGGCCCAGAATGACCGCGCTATTCCGATCCGACGGTGTTTCCCATCGATGCACGGGCGCCGGTTGCGGCGAGGCCTGGAGCGGGTCTTTGCGTCCAAGGGCGTTGTGGATTTGCTGGCCCGCACCCAGCTTCGCCACGCCTCCATCCCATCCCCGAGCCACGCTTCCTACTCCCTCGTTGACCCGGACCAGAGTCTCGATGCCTGAAGCCTGGACATCGAACTGAGCCGCCCGTGACTGCACCGCCAGCGTCGGGGTTTGGATCACAAGATTCTCCGAAGCGGCTTTCCCCGGACTGACCCATAAATTGCCCCGGGTCATCTTCAACCGCAGTCCGCCGTCCAGCCCGTCGAGCAGCCGCAGAGACGAATGGCCGCCGATGGTCATCTTCGTGCCGTCGCGCAATTCAAGTTCAACCCAGGCATCGCAGGACCGGGTCTCGATCGTGTCACCCGCTCTCAATTTCACGCCCGGATTCAATCCGTAATCCAACTCCCCCCGAGATCCCAAGAACTGACGGGAACCGGTGGCGTGCGTGACTCGGGCGAGCTTGGATCGAGCCTCCGTGGTTCGCAACCAGGAGAGCGCCACGGCCAGCAATGCCAACAGGGCCGCCGCCGCCACCGCTCCGCGTGCCCACGGAGCCCAGCGAGCCTTGTGGCGAGGTTGAGCCGTGGAGGAGGAGGAAAGCACCCCGAGATCGGCTCGGGAAAAATTCTCTGAGGTCGTCCGCTCCAGGTCGGCGAGGAGGACAGCCTGCTCGGCAAGTTCACGCAGGTAGGCACGGGCTTCCGGGTCGTCGCGCAAGAGCGCTTCCCAGGCCTCGCGTTCCTGGACCGTGGCTTTTCCGTCAAGGCAGCGCAGCATCCACTCTTCGGCACCGGGTTTCATGAGTACAGTCAGGAGGTTTCCGCGACTCGGCGAAGTTTTCCTTCGATGCAGTCTTTCAACATCCCATGCAGGCGGGAAACCCGCTTGTAGACGGCGGTAATGCCGATCCCCATCCGTTCCGCGACTTCCTCGCAACTGCATCCCTCGAAATAACGCAGGCGTAGCAGCTCGCGCGCCGTGGGTGACGCCTCGGACAAGCAGTCCCGCAAAGCCTCCGTCTTGGCGCCGGAGGAGTACGGACGGCTCATCGACCATTCTCTTTCCAGCATTTCCAGAACACCTTCCCCCAGCCCCACGGATTCCCGGCGGTGACGTCGGAGCCAGTCGATCGACTCGTGGCGAACGGTGATGAAGGCCCAGGAGATCAAAGCGCTTGGGGTTTCGAAACTCACCTCCCGGGTCATCGCCTTCAGGGCGGCATTTTGAAAAATGTCTTCCGCCGCGTGAGCATCCCGCACCACGGTCCAGGCTGCGGCCGATAATCGCGTGCGCCACTTCATCAACACCTGCAGGATTTCTGCCTCGTCCAGGCTCATGACGGATCCCTCACACCTGGAGCCTGCCCCAAAGCACCCGCTTCGCCGTCGGGACCGGGGTGAGTCCGGAACGGACGCCCGTACCAACTCCAAGCCGCGGAAACCCGTTCCTTGATATCGGCCCCGGCCAGGAGCGAGCACGGCACCAGGAACAGCGTAATGGCGGTCGTGAACAAAATCCCAAAACCCATCGACACGGCCATCGGAATCAAAAATTGAGCCTCAAGGGAATCGTCGAAAATCATCGGCATCAGTCCCGCGAAAGTCGTGATCGAAGTCAGCAAGATCGGCTGAAACCTCCTGACGCCCGCTTCGACGGCGGCCTGTTCCAACCCGGCGCCCGCCAACCGCCGCTGATTCACGTAGTCCACCATGACCAGCGAATTATTCACCGAGATGCCCGCCAGCGCGAGCATTCCAAAGACGGAAAGATAGGAAGGTGTCATCCCCATGGCCAGATGACCCAGCAACGCCCCGACCGTGCCCAGCGGAATCACAAGCATCACGAACACCGGTTGGGAGAGTGATTTCAAGGGGATCGCAAGCAGCGCGTAGATGGCCAGCAACAAGGCCGCCGTGCCCAGGATCGTCCTCCGGCGCGAATCTTCGGCTTCGTCGACGTAGCCTTTGAACTGAAACGAAATCTCCTCGCCCTCCAGACACATCCTCTCGACTTGAGGCGCGATTTCCTTCGCCAACGCCACCACGTTGACATCCTCGTCCCGCGGTTGTGCTCCGATCCGTATGATCTCCGCGCCATCGTTGCGTTCCACAAAAGAAGGCGCCTTGGTAAAACGCACTTCCGCCACGGTCGCGAGCGGCACGGTCGCGCCACGAGGGGTGCGAATCCGCATTTGATCCAAAGTATGCAGCGTTTCCCGGGCTTCCTTGGGCAGTCGCACCATGACCCGAATGTCGTCGGGGCCCCGTTGCACCCGTTGAGCTTCCTCGCCATAGAAAGCCTGCCGGATTTGCTGCGCAAGCAGGTATTGATTCAAACCCAGTTCGGCGGCGCGCGGTTTCAGACTGAATTCCAGCTCGTCCTGCCCGTAATTGATCTGCGCCCAGGCGGTTCGAATACCCGGAGAATCTTCCAGAAGCTTCTTGATCCTTTCGGCAATCTCCGCCTTCTTGGGAGACGTTGGACCCCTCAGTTCAAGATGGAGGTTGGCATCCGAGTACTCACGCCCCCCTTCGAATGACTGCTCCGAGAAGACGCGGAAAAGGCGGGCTTCGGGAATGGGTCCGATCAACTCGGTCCACCGGTTGGCAATCTGGCTGTTGCGCGGTCCCGGAGTCGTTCGTTCGCTGGGATCCAGGATCTCCACCGAAACGAAACCGGATGATTTTGAAAAACTGCTTCGGTTCTCCGATCCGCCCACCACCCGGGTCACGTGCCGGATCAAAGATTCGCCCGTACCGGGATCCACGAATTCCCGCTTCACCGTCTCAAGCGACGCCAGAATGCGGTCCATGTAACGGGCGGTGGATTCCAGCGGCGTATCCTCCGGCAGCCGGAGAACGGCGGTAATGCGGCGCGAGTCCACCGAGGGGAAGGACACGAACTTCATGCGCCCGCCCAGGCAGTAGCCGACCATGAGCAATCCCATCATGACGAACAGCGCGAGCACGGAATAGCGGTGACGAACGGCTTTCCGAAGGGCCGGTTCGTAGAGGGCATTCACAAATCGTTCGAGTCCCGTGGTGACAAGGCCTTGCATTCGGTCGAACGCGTTCGCGCGTGCATCGACGCGCAAGCTTTTGAGGTGGGCCGGAAGCAACCATTTGCAAGCCAGCAGCGAAAACAAGAGCACCGAAGCCACGACCGGAGGAATCTGCCGGGCATAGTCCCCCCAAGTCCCTTTGAAAAACATCATCGGGAGAAACGCGACGATCGTGGTCAGCGCTCCATAGGTCACCGGCGTTGAAACTTCCAGCGTTCCCGCCACGACGGCGTCCAGGGGTTTCATTCCGGACTTCAGTTTCTCGTAGATGTTTTCCCCGGTGACGATGGCGTCATCCCCAACAATGCCGATGACAATGAAAAAACCGAACATGCTCATCATGTTCGCCGTCAAGCCGAACCAGGGCATCAACATCACCCCGCCCGCCAGGGCGACCGGAATGCCCACCGCAATCCAGAACGCCAGCGCAGGGCGCAGTGTCAGCCCCAGCAACAGCAGCACGAGCGCTCCGCCTTGGAGTGTGTTTGAAGTCACCGTGGTGAGCCGGGCACGGATCGCCCGCGACTCGTCGTTCCACACGGCCAGGGAGATGCCCTGGGGAAATCGGGCGGACGCGGTGCGCACGTACTCCCGGACTTTGTTCGAGATGTCGATCGCGCTTTCCTGTCCCGTCCGCATCACCTGAACGAAGAGCGCTCTCTTCCCGTCAAACTCGACCCGCTTGTCGCCCTCCTCGAATCCATCGTGAATGTCCGCAACCTCCCCAAGCAATACCTCAGCCCCATGGGCCGATCGAATGGGTATTTTGGCGAATTCACTCTCCCCATAGGCCTGGCCGCGGGTGCGAACGATCAAGGTGCCGCCCGGACTGTCAATGGCGCCGGCCGGCAAATCGATCGAGAATCGGCGGATGGCATCCGCCAAATCCTGGAAACTGAGTTGGTAAGCCGTCAGCTTGTCCGCCTTCGCCTCAATGCTAATCTCCAGCCGCCTCCCGCCCTCCACTCTGGCCCGGCTGATGCCCGGCATCTCGAGCAAGTCCTCCTGAACCCGCCGGGCAACCTTCCTCAGATCGTGCGCGCTCATGTCTCCCGTGATCGCCACTTTCAAGACCGCAAAGTAATTTCCGGATTCGGGGATGAACACACGAGGACGCTCCGTTTCGTTCGGAAACGTCGTGATGGTATCCACCCTGGCCTTCACGTCTTCCAGCAATTCCCGGAGGTCCGTCCCCGGCTCGGCATCCAGAAAGAACCGGGCCATGCCTCTCGATCCGTCCGCGTTCAGTTGCTTGATCCCCTTGACACCTTCCAAGGCTTCCTCCACCGGAATCAAAATCGCCCGCTCCACGTCCTTCGCCGTCGCCCCTCGATAGGGCATTTCGATCATCACCGTGTTCCAGCTCAAGGCCGGCGTCACCTCCATGGGAACTCGAAAGAGGCCCACCCAGATGCCCCCAGCCAGAATGGCCAGCATCAGGAAATTGGCTGCGATGCTGTTTTGGGCAAACCAGCGTATCATATCATATCATGTCATGCTGCCCGTTCTTTCCAATCTGGGCTTCATTCCTAGTTCCTCACCGGCTCCCCCCGGCCTCCCGCCGAAACACGATTGGTCTCCGCCGCGGCCACCACCGCCGATCGGGGCGAGGGCAGAATCTCCACCTTCGCGCCGTCCGGAGCATAAACGAGATGCGTCGTCGCCAGGAGAAATCCCGGTGGAATCTGCTCATTCCGAACCACAACGTGGTCCTCCGAAGACCACACCGCCTGAATGGTCTCTCCGCGCAGAGTCAACTTCTCCTTGTTCACCAAATGAATGCGGTCCAATTGGCGGACGGCCCCACGAGGCAAAGCGAGGACATTGGTCAGCACTTGGCCCTGAATGAATCCCACCACCGGCTGGCCGACGCGCAAAGGCGGATGGCCCGACTCCCGTCCGAACGGATCTTCCACCCGAGCCACCACAAACAATTCCAGGGAATTCTCATCCAGGGCCCCCTCGCTGCGGACGATTTTGCCTTTCCAAACATGCTCGGATGCCCCGCCGATGGCGTTTCGAAATTCCACGTCCAGAGGCGGATCCCCGGCGGTTTGAGGAACTTTCAGAAAGGGCAATTCCCTTCCGGCAATCGGAAGCCGCACTTCAACCGCGTCGATGGCGAAAATCGTGCCGAGGGGGACGCTCGGGCTGACGAGTTGACCAAGCCCGACGAATCGTTTGCGCACACACCCTTTGAAGGGAGCCCGAATGGACGTTCGCTCCAAGTCCCGTCGTGCCCGTTCCGCTTGCGCCTGCGCGGAATCAAGTTCCGCCTGGGCTTGGGAAAGGCTTGCCGCAGACACATCCGCCTGGGCTTGGGGAATGAGGTTGGACTTCAAACTTTCCTGGTCCCGCAGATGGCTGAGTCGGGCCAGTTGCAGGGCCGCACTCGCGCCCAGAACTCGGGCCTGAGCCACGGCTAAAGCGGTTCGATAATCGTCGGCCTCCAATTCCAACAGCACTTCGCCTGATTCGAAAAACGCGCCTTCCTGAAACGCCGGACTCAGTCGGGCGACCTTGCCTGCCACCAGCGGGCTCAACGAGATCTCGTTGTGGGGTCGCACGACCCCTTGGGCTCGGACGACGACCGGAAAATCTCGAGGCACAAGTTCCTGCACTTGGGTCCGGAGCGCTTGCGGGGTGGCGGGCGGACTCTTGGGTTTCACGGCTTCCCGTGACAGGATCACGAATCCGGCCCATCCCCCGGCGAGCAGCAGCACCGGAGGCAAACCACGCGACAGTCTCGCGAGCCAGTCCGAACTCTTGCCGGTGTTATCGCGGGAGACCATTGGATAGGCTGGGGGCTGGGTCATGCACGCTGCAACCCCATAAACGATCAAGAGGCTATTTTCCTGACCGTCGATCTCGGAGCATGCAACATCTCGTGCCTTTTGAAGTTGCGTCCGGGCACGCCCCAATTCCACGCGTCACACGCAGCAACGCATGTTTTCACGACGCCCGGAGGTGCGTTGGACAGGTTCGCATCATCGACATTCCATCGATCACGCCCGCGACAGCGGGCCGTTCTAAATCCGCGCTTCTTTCAGCCGCGCGAACCGCCTTTCGCGATTCCGTCGGAATTCTAGCCCGCGGATTTAGGGGCATGCCTCCGCCATGGACTTTCCGGATTCTCCCCGCTACGATTCCGCGGTGGGAGGGCCCATAGCTCAGCGGTTAGAGCAGACGACTCATAATCGTTTGGTCCTCGGTTCAAATCCGAGTGGGCCCACCAAATTCAGCTTCACCCCTCGTCTCGCTCGCTCATCTCGGAGCGGAGTTCATCCTAAATGGAGCAGTTGAGCGTGTCGAAGATGCGCAAAGGCTTGAGCGAGAAAGCCGCGATGCACGACGAGGCGTATCCGATGAGGTGATACGTCGAGTTGGGCAGAGCGGCTTTATCGCCAAGACCTTGCGCAGATTCGGCAAGGGCAACTGCACCGTTTAGGATCATGAATCAACTCGCGGGCTGTCTCCCCGATGGGGTCGGCTGCCTTCATCGTCAGGGCGAGTGATTCAACCTCCCGACTAACTTGATGCTCAAGTTACTCACCATTCCG
>VHDF01000144.1 GCA_016871495.1 Verrucomicrobiota bacterium
CCTCTTGATTGCCGAGCAAGTTCATCACACCGACGGGCAACTCCCGACCGTCGCCGGACTGACGGATGCGATGGGCGAGAATGCGCAGCCACTGCACGCGGAGATTCAGCGAAGTGGCGGAGTCTCCGGCTCGCGCGGAGAACCATTCGTCCATCGTGCGGTCCTGCGGCGTCAGCCGTCCGAGTGTCCACGCGGTCCAGGTTTCGCGTGCCTCATTGATCCCGCGAGTTCCCAACATCGAGAGGAGTTCGGCCTTCACGCTGGGGCCGCGGCGGACGAGTTCGTCCTGGGCGTCAATTCGCCACACTGGCAAGGGGCCGTCGAAGTCTTCGACCAGCTCGGACACCGTCCATTTCGCGAGTGGCTTGTCGCGCTTGGGCGTCTGCCAGCGCGCGGGCGGCGACGATTTTGAGACGACGCGGAACACGCGACCTTCGCTCGTCATCTGACCGTCCTTGTATTCCGCGCCGTAGCCGCTGCTCCATCCGAGAATCCACAGCGCGCCGTCGGGTCCGACTTGGAGGTCCGTTGGACGGAACAACGATTTACCGCCTTGCACGAAGGGCTCCCATTCGCCCGCTGGCCGGAGCAACGCGCCGTCCCAGCGTGGCCGCCACACGAACGTCGCCTTGCGCAGCCAGTCGTTGATGTAGAACACGCCGCGATGCGACGACGGAAACTGCGGTGAGTCGCCGTAGATAACCCCGGTGCCGGAGCCTTCGAACAACGGGCCGCTCACCGGCGCGGTCGGCGGATGCGCGTCGGTGCCCCAGTGCGCACTCCAAGGATGGTTCCATCCGAAGTTTGCGCCGAAGAACGGCATGAAGACGCGGTCGCCGGTGGTTTGATCGTTGTCCGTGCCCAGCCAGTTGAAGCCCGTGTCGAACGTGATGTCCCAGGGATTGCGCATACCGCGAGAGACGATCTCGAGATTCAGTCCGCCATCGTCGCAACGGAGCACGCCGCCCTGGACCCCCCAATCGTCCGCTGGATCGTGATAAGCCTTCTGATACTCGCCCTTCTTGAACGTGCGCGGCTCGGGAAAATCGGGTGAGCCGGTCGGCGCCGGCATTCCCCACAAGTCGCGAAACGGCTTTGGAGCGATGCGGCCCGGCTGGGTCAGCCCTTTCGAGTTGCCCTTACTCATGTAGAGCCTGCCATCGGGCGCCCAGTTCAAGCCGTGCAGACCGTGCTCCAGATTGCCGAGGTCGGTGTAGATAAGGACATACTCATCCGCCTCGTCGTCGCCATCGAGGTCTCGGACGACCGTGAGATCCGGCGCGTTGGCCACCCAGAGGTCGCGTCCGTGCCACGCGAGGCCCTGGATGGCATTGAACCCGGTCGCGAAGATCTTCGTGCGGTCCGCATTGCCATCGCCGTCGGTGTCGAGCACGAGCACGACGCTGTCGCCGGGCGTCTCGGGTTTGGGACTCCGATACTGCGGTCCCATGCCGACACAAAGGCGGCCCTTCGCATCGAACGCCATCGAGCACGGCTGGCGCACGAGCGGCTCGCGCGCGAAGAAGGAAACTTCGAATCCGGGCGGGACGGTGGGCAGCGCGTCGCGTTCAGCGCTCGGATCGACGAAGGCGGCGGTCGCCAGTTGGCAGCCCGCGCTCAGGAATGCGAGCCAGGCGGAAAGGCGAGTGATTGCGATGACGTTCATCGTTGGCAGAGTGAAGGTTTGTTATCGGTCATGCGAGACGATTCAACGCTTGGAACACCCGCACCTCTAGCATGAGGACGCCGGTGCGACGACCACTCTGCGATGGGAAAAACACGTTGGAATCCTCCAGCCATCCGCTACGTTCTCGGCGAATGATCCGTCGCGTCAGACAAATACACTCTCACCTACCACCTGTGGCAAAATCGCGGAGAATCTGCTTGAATGGTCGCGTGGCCGACGTGTTCAGCAAAAAGAAACGCTCGCAAGTGATGGCGGCAATCCGGTCAAAGGGCAACAAAGCCACCGAATTGAAACTGATTTCGGTCAGGCGCGCTCACGGAATCAAGGGTTGGCGTCGGCACCAACCGCTGCCCGGCAAGCCGGATTGCGTCTTCTGGCGGGAACGTGTCGCTCTGTTTGTGGACGGCTGTTTCTGGCACGGCTGCCCGCGGCACGGGCGAAGTCCAAACAGCAACCAAAACTACTGGCGCGAAAAGCTGGCTCGCAATCGCGCAAGGGTTTTGAGAGTCTGCCGGAAGCTACGCAAGAATCGTTGACGCCGAAGCCGAGAAGGGCAAAGCCTGCGTGGTGAAAGTGGTGATGACCGGCAGCGCGGAGGACGGCCCGAGTGGCAGAAGCACATCGGCATCAAGAAGCAGCGGCGGGATCTGGCGAACCCGTTCAAGGACGCCGAGAACCCCTTCAAGGTCGTTATCGTGCGCGACATGTGGCCGGGGCGGAGGAATGTCGAACTGACGACTCGACACCTCACGGCACGAACCGGGGACATCGGTGCCGGGACTTCGGCCTCAGTCGCAATTCTCGATCTCGAGGACGAATTAACCGTCCTGTCGGATGGACTGTTCCCACTCCGGACGGATAGTTTCAACATGACAGAAGCTGCATTCCCGCGAGGTCAGCGACTGCCCTGCCTGATCTTTGGTCTTCAGGTAGTTTCTGCCAAAGCCGTGGATCAGGCTGGCGTCCTTGAATTCTGCCGGGGCGATGATGTCGAAGTGCATGACCCTGCCATCGGTGCGAGTCACATAGGTATCCCAAACGGCGACCTTCATTTTTGGATTCGTTGAGTTGTTGGATTGGCGCTGGGCGACGAAATGGAAACGACGGTGAAAATCGAGTGCGAGATGGACATCGGATCTGTCCTCAGCGTTTGGTCCGGAGGTTCTCATACCAAACCACATTGCCGGAGCCGCGGCCGGCGTTCAGCAAATCAGTGTCGCCATCGCCGTCCATGTCCACGCCGCGCAGGTCGTAGCTCTCCTGGTTGTCGTCCAGCGTGTGGATGGTGAACCGGCCTTTGCCGTTGTTCTCATACCAGCGGACCCACTTGCTCTCGTAACCGCAGGATGCGGCATCCATGTCGCCGTCTCCGTCGTGATCGAACACAGTCAGGCTGTGAGGTTGGCGAATCTCGGTATCAATCTCATGGATCTTCCAGCCCGGGTTCTCAAACCACAGCAGCCCTTTGCTGTGCCCGCGGGAGGCCAGCCAATCCACCTTGCCATCGCCATTCACATCGCACGGCAGGATGTTGGTCGCCGCCTCCTGATTTTCCGCCAGAATGACCTTCTTCCACGGGCCTTTGACGCCGTTTCTTCCGGGATTCTTCCAGAAGGCAAACCAGTTGCCGTCGGAGAAGGGCCGTCCCTTGGCTCCCACGGCGATTTCCTTCCAACCGTCGCCATCAATGTCCCCGGCGCCCATGTAGTGACTGCCGCCGCGCGCGTCCTTGTCGGCGAAGATGTGACGATCCCACTTCGCTGCCGTCAGCGGCTGCTTCGGAATACTGAACCAGGCCATGGAGTCGCGGAGTCCTTTCTCAGGCTCGAAATTGTTGATGATGAGATCGTCCTTGCCGTCGTTGTCGATGTCCGCCCGGGTGATGCAATGAATGCCGACGATGTCCGGATCGATGATGCGTGGGGTCCAGACGCGTTTGCCCAAATGCTCACGGCCAGGGTTTTCCAGCCAGATCGGAGAGGCATGGGACAGGGTGCCCGCCCAATCCATGTCGCCATCCCCGTCCGCATCAATCGACTCGCTATGAATGGCGGCGTCGCCTCCATTGCCAGGGAAGCGGTGAATGACGATTTCCCGCCAGTCCGGCGCCAGGAACAGGCTGACGCGCCCATTGAGACTGGCGATGACGTCGAGCGCCTTGTCTCCGTTGGCATTGATGGCCACGGCGGTGTAGCAGTGGCCTTGCTGAGTGATGACGTGCTTTTTCCAGCCCGCTTTCTGTTCTTGAGCAGAGCAGATGCAAGCAAAGCTGGATGCGATCACCAGGGAGGCGGCGGTGAATTTGAAAGTGTGCCAGGTCGCGTGATTCATGGATGCGTAAATAGTCGATTCCGGCCCGGGTCGCACCTAAAAATCGTGAGAGAGGGCACCGTTTGCAGGACTGAGGTTCGTAGACAGCCAGGCTGAAGGGTTCGACCGCCCTTGGCCTGTCTGTATGGGTTGCGGCTCTGCTGCTCTGAGTGACGCGGCGCGGCTGGGAGTAACCATCAGTTTCTCGGAGCACGATGCGTGCTGTTGTCATGGTCGGATCGTTCAGCCCGTGAAGGCACAAGCCGCAATCCGCCATGATCCCGGACGACACCCAGCCGGGCATCGATGGCCACGTTCACAGGATCCGGGCCGGTCTGTCCGAGGCGACGGCGGATTTCTTTCCGCAGCCAGACATAGACGGAGTAGTCGGCATACGGCGTGTTTCCGTGCGGCACACCGGTGACGGTGTTGATGTCCTCGTTGAAAGCCGGATTTTTCACAAGCTCGAGTTTGATACGTTCGATCAGGCGCGCGTCCACTTCCGCCGCCGGCAGACCATGAACTCCCGCCAGCAGATAGTTGCCGGAATCGCAGAAAAACCAGGATCCGCCGAAGACGTAACTGCCGCTGTGCCCGGGCAGCAGCGAGCCGTCCGCTTTGGAAATGACCCGCAGGCCATAAGGGGATTTTACCTTTTCTGATGTGCGGTAATGCGCCAGGACCTGTTCGTCAGTGAGCACCTTCCGTCCGAAGACCGCATACGTCAGAGTCGCTCCGTAGAAGACATCCTGGCCGAGGATGTCCTGCTGTTTCATGCTGGTGGGCATGAAGCCGAGTTTGGTGTTGAACATGCGCTGATAAGCGGCGATGGCCCGCTGGATGTCTCCCTCGGAAACAGGCAGCCCAAGAACCTGGGCGGCCATCAGTGCACCGCAGTGAAAGCCCTGATTGCTCGCGGGCGCGTCGTCATCGTCGTAGGGCAGGAGATCCATGTAGGTCTTGAACCCTTTGGGAATCGGAGCATTGGCCATCGGCGGCGGAATGTAGGCGCCGTCTTTTTCGTGCTTCCGGATGAATTCGTAGGCTCGGGCTACCAGCGGCTCGTTCACCGCACCACCGGCCCGCCTGACGAGGGCGGCCCAGATCAGATAATACTGGGCATTCTCCTCGTAATTGATCCGGTTCCAGAAAACGGCACGCATCGCCTCAGCGGTCGCCTCGGGGTCGTCCAGGCCGAGAGCGGAGTAAATGCCTGTGCTCACCCACTGCTTCCAGCCGTAACTCATGCCGGAGATGAAGATGTATTTGCCGTCCCGCGGACGGTCATTCTCGTCGCGCATGAGATTCCGGCGCAGGAGATACAACGAAGTGTTGCGCAAGATCGCCTCGAGCCCGCTCGAGTTCCAGCCCTTGGCATTGGCCACTGCCAGGTGCATCGCCACTTGACGATCGTAATGCGTGCGCGCGGAACTCGCGAAGACCCACGTGGTGTAACGCCGCGTCTCCCCGGCCGCCAGCGACTGCCAGCCGCTCATTTGATACTGATACTCGTCGGTTGCGTCTTCGGTGTCTTTCCTTCCGGGTGCAAATTTCCTGATGACAATCGGGTGCGGATCGCTTCCGTCGCCGGTCAGGATCCCGATCCGCCGGTCAGGCTCGCCCGACACCAGCACATCACAGCGGTTCTCCCAGTACGCCGGGGCATCCGCGACGACGCCATAAACCCGGTCCGAGGTGTGGGCCATTGCCACCGGAAAAAGTTCCTTCTGCGGACGGGATCGCTCGGTTCCGAACACTGTCCGCTTTTTGACCGGTCCAGAAAAGGAGGACGCTTCGCTTTCGATCGCCAGATCGAGCGGAAAAGCCGCCGTGAACTGCAGCGCCTCACCCGCCGTGACCTCGAGTGTACGTTCCACCAGCGACGGAGTCTTTTGTACCAACCGCCATCGCAACGTCAGTGCGCCAACCTTCTCCGGTCCCAGTTCAATGACACCCTCACGCTCGGTCTTCGCGTGAAAGCGCACGGGCTTCCAATCTGCGCCGGGGAACTTCAGCTCGACACCCGCCGGGGCATCCTCAGTGGAACGACCGACGAGATTTTCGCCCGACCGATACTCGATCCGCTGAATGCCCTCCCTCTCGGAAACCAAGGGTCGAATTTCAACGACGTCTGCGCGGACCACAAGCGGCTCGAGCAGCAGCGCCGTGAGCGCTACAAGAGCGCGATTCACAGTCATCGGGTGAGTCATATTTGAAACCCTAGGAACGCCTGAACCGAATGGACAGGCAAAACCCGACGTCATTGTCGAATCACGTGGCGGACGGATATGAAACTCACCGCATTTCTCGTCTCGGTCGTTCCATCGGCAGAGACGGAATGCTAAATGCTCCATCGAAGTCGTGACTTTTCGGCACCCGCTGTGTTTAGCTGAGGGAGGACTGCGGGGAGTTGAGCGTGGCGGAAGTGGGAGGAATCGAACATAATCCGGAGGGCAAAACGGCATGAAACTCGCGGAGTTCCAGATTGAGGAATGGCGCCACGGCAGGGCGAAGTATGCGGAGGCTGAGAAAACGGACGAGACTCACGCGGAGGCGCGGAGAACGCGGAGGAAGTAGCGACGACCGATTCGCACACAAGGAACAGACCAGAATTTCTATTCCATTAACGTCAATGAACCAGCATCCAAACAAGAACTCCGCGCCTTCCACATCTCCGCGTGAGAATCCTCTTCCTCTCGATGACATCACTGGAGCGATTGTGGACGCGGCTCTCAAAATTCACATGGAACTGGGGCCGGGGTTGCTGGAGGCAGTTTATGAAGTGGTGCTGGCTCGGGCGTTGGAGAATCGGGGACTCCATGTCGAGCGTCAGAAGGTCATTCGGTTTGAGTACCATGGGATGGTTTTCGAGGAGGGTTTCCGCACTGACCTGCTCGTGGAAGGTCGCGTGGTCGTGGAGCTCAAGTCCGTGGAAAAACTCGCGCCCGTCCACAGCAAGCAAGTCCTGACTTATCTCCGCCTGATGAACCTCACCGTCGGCCTGCTCATCAACTTCGGAGCCGCGACGCTCAAAGAAGGGCTTCATCGCATCGTCAACGATCTCCCCATCTCCGCGTCTCCGCGCCTCCGCGTGAACCAATCCCA
>VHDF01000145.1 GCA_016871495.1 Verrucomicrobiota bacterium
ATCCGGGTTGCCGACGCAAGCCCGATGACACCAAGAGTGAGAAGCAGAACGTTGAAGACTCGTTGTTGCATAGCTGGAATCGATGTTCGTAGGCAGGGAGGACCATCGCGGCGAGGGTCATGCTGCTGATGCCGGGCGCGACTAGGGTTGTGCGGCCGTTCAGCATTCATGTACGCAAAGTGAAAAAAATCGCCCAGCTCCGCAGTGGAACGCAGAGAATTGGAGGCCACAGAAAACTGTGAGGTGCTCGTCATATTGAAGCCCTCAACGTAATCAATGCGTGCGCTCGGACGCTTGGATATCCGCACCGAATTCTAGAACAAACTGAACAGCCCGGATTACTGGGCACCCTTCACTCGCATCTTGAGACCGTAGACGCCTTTGCTGGCGGTGATGAAAAGCATGTCGCGATCCTTCCCACCGAATGTGACGTTGGCGGTCCACCCTTCCGGGACGGGGATGTTCTCGATCTGTTTGCCCTTCGGATCGAAGATGGTGACGCCGCGGCCCGTGAGATAAAGGTTTCCGTCGAGATCGAGGGTCATGCCATCAGATCCGAGTTCGCAGAAGAGGCGTTTCGCCTCCAGCTCACCGCTCGGCGTGATCGCATACGAATACGTTTTGCGGGCGCCGATGTCCGCCACGTAGAGCGTCTTGCCGTCTGGGGTACCGATTATCCCGTTGGGTTGCCGCAGGTCAGTCGCGACGCGTTTGATGTTCTTGCGATCGGCGGAGACGAAGTAGACATGCTGACCGTCCTGCTGAGCACTGGGATCGCGTTGCCAGTAGGGACGTTTGTAGAGCGGGTCGGTGAAGTAGAGACCGCCATCCGGACGAACCCACAGGTCATTTGGTCCGTTCAGCAGTTTTCCCCCGAAGTCCTTGATCAGGACAGTGACCGTCTTGTCGGGTGCGATGGACCACAGCTCGTTCTTTTCATCGGCACAGACGAGCAGGTGTCCGTTCTTGGTGAAGTAGGTGCCGTTGGCCCGGCCGGCCGGCTTGAGCCAATCGGAAAACTCGCTTGTGTTGGCATCCCAGCGAACGATGCGGTCGTTGGGTTGATCCGTGAAGTAAACGTGGCCCTCGCGGTCAGTTGCCGGGCCTTCAGTAAAAGCATAGCCGTCCCCCAACTTCTTGAGCGTTGCCCCCGGCGCGATCAGCGTCTGCGAAGTCGAGCCTGCGTCCGCCGCAGAAATTGCGATCGGCAGGTTAATGAGGCTGAGAGCGACTAAAGCACCGATGACTCGAGAGATCCTGGAAAAGGCAGAGGTGGCCTGGTTCATAAGTTGCGACATGCGTTGGAACAGGATGTAACGGACCGGATAGGACATCCTCAACATTTTATTCGTCTGAGTCGTCTCCACTGGGCTTGCGGCAGCCGCGCTGGGAGCCCGCGCTTATCGCCGGTTCGATCACCCAGCAACTCGCGCTGAGAACGCGCAAGAGCGCGGTGATGCAGCTCCGTCGCTCCTCTCACACGCCCGACGCCTCGCGCGCGACCTTTCCCAAGCTGACGATTATCGAGCTGTCACTTCTTCGGCGGCGTGGCCGGGCCGAGGCCTTGCGGCTTGTTGGAGCCGGGGGTTCCGATCCGGATCGCGCCGGCGGGAAGCTGCGATGCGTCGAACGCGAGCACCTTGCCGTCGGTGAGCGGTCGGAGCAGGACTTGTTTCACCTGCACCGTGTTGGTGTTCCCGGAGTGCAGTTGGATCGCCAGCAACCCTTCGAGCGCCCGCCCCTTTTCGTCGTAGTCGAAGAGCTCGGAGGTGACCTTGCCGTTGATCTTGTGAACGAGATGATTGCCGCGCGCGATCACGGTGTATTCGTTCCACTGGGAAACAGCCACCTTCACCGGATCCTGTTTGCCGATCAGCCAGCGGCGGCGTTCGGGATCGAAAGCCACGTTCATGCCGTTGAGCCCGAAGATTCCGCGTCCGCGTTCCTCATAGGTCATGCCCGTATGCTCCAGGGCCGGGTGAATGTCACACTGATAACCAGTGATCGCCCACGGGCCGACCTCGGGAAGCGGCCGGCTGCGGTATTGGATGCCGGAATTGTTGTCGCCGATGATGCGAACGGTCGCGCGCAGTTCAAAATCCTTCAGCACGCCGCCGCGCCAGATGAGGAAACTGTTGTGCTTGGGGCTCGCCGGACCGCTGCATGTCCCTGTGACGACCCCGTCTTCGACCTTCCACAGCGCGGGATCTCCGTCCCAACCAGAGAGATCCTTTCCGTTGAACAGCGGGGTGAAGCCGTCATTGGCAACGGTCGTCGCGGCGCCATGTGCGGCCAGAGGCACAAGAAGCAAGGCGGTGAGGAGGGTGAGGATGGATTTCATAATCACTTCGAGGGCTTGGGGAACTCGGGCAGCGCCGGGTCATGCACGAACAGGATGTCATCTACGGTGAACTTATATGTGCCGGTCATCCAGAAACAAAAATCGCGGTTCTCCAGATCGATCCTGCCGTTGTTCCTGCGCAGCACCCTCCGAAAATCCCCCAGGCGAACCTGAATGACGCACGGCTCTGTGCCGGACAGCACCTCGGGCAGATCCACCTGCCAGATTTCACCCGAACCATCAATGAAGCCCATGGAGACCGTCCCCTCGGAATCTTTCAATCCGTGGGGCTTGAACCACAGGCGCAGGGCATTGCAGCCGGAAAGGTCCTGATGCGGCCGCGGGAACTTCGCCATGCTGCTCCGCTTGGTCGTGGGACCGGTGTTCGAAATAGTCAGGCCGCGATTCCCACCGCTCTTGTGCTGGGAGTCGAACGTGGCGACGATTCCGGTGCTCCAATAGGGTTGATACCACGTCTTGAAGATGTCCGTGCCGCTCTCGAAATCCTCCACCAGCACGGCCTTGCCGTACCTGGGAGCCTCGGACAATGCGAAACGGAACGGGTGCCGGGGCCCGTCGAATGGGCCCGGATCGGTCGGCACCTTGGCGAGCACCGTCAGGTCGGCTCCGACCTTGTCTGCTTGCGCGTGGTCCGCTTCCGCGAGCTTTAGCGTGTGGGCAAAGTTGCGCACTGCTCCCTGTGTTTGGCGCACGCTGCCCTGGCCAGGATTGAGCGTCTGTTCCAGGTCCCCAGCTAACACTGCGGCATTGCCAGCCGACACCTTCTTGCCCGAAAGGCATTGCACGAGATCCAGAACAAATCTGGCGAGATCTTGGTCATCGGCTTTCAACTGTCCCCCGGGCGCAAGAGGCGCAATATCCCGCGCCAACTCTTCCTTCGAAACGGCCGCGAGGTTCTGCAGGTGGTCACACAACTTTTGGGTCTCAGGGCGGATGAATGGCGAGGTGCGATTCGGCTTGTAGGCCGCCGGTTCCTTTCCGGTCGGTTCGGATTCCAGCAGCACGCGGAATCCCACGACGCTGTTGCGGAAATCTTCTTCGATACGATGCCGGCAGGCGCTGCGCTGCTGCCAGACATCGTTGACGGCGCAGCCGCCCCGCATGTTGCGCGAGTGCTTTGGATCTTTGGGGTCGGCAGTCGCCGGACCAGTCGGGTCGGTCTGGGCTTCGCTGGGGAAATCGCCGTAGTAGTCGAGCACCCATTCCCAGACGTTGCCGCTCATGTCGAACAAGCCCCAGGGATTGGGTTTGCGGGAGGCCACAACCTCGTTCTGCCCGTAAGGGCGGCCAAAGATAGCGTATTCGGGTGCCTGTGCCGGGTCGCTGCCCCAGAAGAATGGCGTGCGGGTGCCGGCCCGGCAGGCATGCTCCCACTCGGCTTCGGTGGGCAGACGCAGCCTTCGGCCGGTGGCCTGGCTGAGCTTTTTGCAGAAATCGATGGCGTCCTGACGGGTGATGCCCATCACCGGCTTGTTGGGCCGAAGATCATCGGGATAGTTGATCGTCCACGTCTTGGTCTCGCCCGTGTTGGTGTTCACCGTCTGGTAGGCTGGCCTGGTTGACGGATCGTAGCCCATGACAGCGATCCACTGCTCGCGGGTGACTTCGGTGACGCCAAGGTAGTAATCCTTGGTCAGGATGACTTCGTGCCGGGTCTCGTTCGCGCTCCACCAACCGGGGCAGCGGTGCGGTTCGCTCGTGGGCGATCCCATGAAGAATGTGCCGCGCGGAATGAAGGCGAATTTCATCTCCACACCCTTGCCGCAATCCAGTGTGGTGGATTGGAGGGAATCCGCCTTGGTTGCGGCAGGGGCGACGGTCACGATGACGCGCTGCCATCGGGTGAGCGCCGGGGTGCCGTTGTCGGCAACTTCGAGGATGGCGTGGATCGTCTGGCCGGACACCGCGTCGGCCGGCACGACGAAGCTTGACGCGCCGGTCGTCGCGCTCGAAAAGGTGATCGCGCCGGGGTAGGTGCCGGCCTCGCGATACTGCCACCACCTGTATGTCAGTGCGTTGCCGTCCGGGTCGATGCCGGTGCCCGCGAGGTTCACGGTCTCGCCAGGCGCGGCGGTCCGGTCCAGTCCGCAGGCGACCGAGACGACCGGGTGGTGGTTCGCATTGGCGAAGGATGGTGTCACCGACCACTTCAGGCGCGCGGCGAAGTCGCGCTGCGCGACGGCCACCCAGCGCTTGCTGGTGTAGTTGCCGACCACCGTTCCCGTCTCGTCGCGCTCGGTGGCCTGGTTGGAGGTCCAGTAGTTTTGCGTTGTCGAGGCCTTCGTGAGTCGGTTGCCCCAGCCGCCGTAGCTCGGGTGTTCGTGGCTGCGCAGGCCGGTGTCGATCAGGTTTAGGAACGCCGGCGTGTCCCCCTCGGAGATGAAGTGGTCCTTGGGCAGCGACTCCGGAAGTGGATGCCCTGGGTACGGGACGAGGCCGAACGTGTCTTCATGGTCGCCCGCGAACTGGCGGCCGTCCGCCCACACGCGGTATTTGCCGCCGAGCGGGCCGACGTTTACGACGTTCGCGCGGGTCCATTCCGACTGGAAATACACCTTGTCCTGATGGAGGACATGAGTCGATGAGTCGCCGCGCGTCCAGTACCCCCACGCGTTGCTGGAGATGTCGTTGACTTGGATCTCCGGCCACTTGACACCGATGTAGCTATCGTAGGTGCCGTCCTGCTTGCCCCACGTGTAGATCACGGCCTTGTCGGACACCTTGCGGTAGATCGCCGGCCACTGCGGCGTGTCCCTGTACTGCTCCTCGATCGACATCAGCGCGCGCGCGATCGTGTTCGGCCCGCCCCACGCCTGCAGGAACAACTGGCCGGGCACGTCATCGAGCAGCTTGTCCTTGATCCAGTTCGAACCTTCCGTCTCCCTGGCGACGTCGCCCTCGAACTCGACGTTGCCCATCTTGATGAGGCTCAGCAGATGATCCGGCGCCGGGTACGTCGAGTCATGGACCTTGAGGTTCGGATAGGCGGTCCGGTAATCCTCGATCAGCTCCTGGATGCGTTGGACGCCCGTCCAGCGCCACGACGTTTGCGGCGTCGAGTACGGACGGCGCGGCAGGAAGAACGTAGTGCCCTTGCCGTCTCCGGCCCAGTGGAACTCCGAGCTGCCGTACACGAGACCGACCGTCTCGAAATCACTGGCGTATACCAGATACCGGATGAGCGAGTTGTAATCGTCGGTCTCGATGTCGGTGGTGACGATCGTCCGTGGCTTCGCCGCCTTGGCGGGTGCTGCAGCGGAACGACCTGCCTCCCGCGCGCGGATCAGCGCGCCCGGCACGCCGCCCGTGTAGTAAAAAGCGTCGTCGAGGTAGAGCTCGGCGGGGCCGTCGTTCAGGTTCTGGAAGGCCATGAGAATATGGTGCGTGTGCAGTTCCTTGTGCAGCGGCTCGATGATGGCGCTCTCCCATTGCCCGGTGCCCACGACCTCGATGCCCTGGATCTTGGCCTGGACCTTGAACTTCTCGCCTTTCCTGGCCCAATACCGGAAGTGAAACTTGCCGACGTCCTTGTAGGTGGAGAAATCGGCGATGTATTCCTCGAACGGAGTGGAGCCGCGCCAGCCCCGCTTCTCGCCGGTGGGATCCTGGTTGGGCAACTTGAGATCCTTGAGTGTCATGCCCGCCATGGCGCCTTTCGTCAGGGCCGAGAAGCGGAGACAGACCTTCCCCTCCGGCACGGCGACCTCCGGGCTGCCGCTGAACTTCGGGTCGATCTTGCCACGCTCGTTCTCCCCCATGTTCTCGGCGCCTCCGAAGATGTGAAACGAGGC
>VHDF01000146.1 GCA_016871495.1 Verrucomicrobiota bacterium
AGGCGCTTCTTCTGTTCCTCCGTCAACTTGACCGTCGGAGCGGATTTGCTCAACCGTTCCATCGCCAATTCATACGCGCTCTTCATAAGGGTCAAGGTTTAATCACAATCGAGGGGAAACTCGAACCCAAACTTTTCCGTTCCGCATCTCCGTGGAATGCGTGCGCACGGGCCGCTCGGGATTCGTCAACCCGGCCCCGGTCGCCAGGTCGAATTTCCATCCGTGCATCGGGCAATACAATTGGCCCCGCTCCTGATAACCCGCGCCCAATGAAGCCTCGCGATGCGGACACCGATCATCGACCGCGTAATAGCGATCCCCCACCCGGTAAAGGGCGATCTCCAAGCCCGCAACAATGAACGTCCGGCCCGCCCCTTCCGCCATGGACTCCGCCCCCTCCACCATCGTCCAGCCTTCTGCCGCCGCCCCGGGTCCAGGCGCTCCCACCCGCGCCTGCTTTCTCCAGGGCATGTCCGGAAACTTCTCGGGGATGGCCATCGGCGCCGGGGAAGGTTTCGCCCATTGCAGTTCTTGTTCCACGGAGCCGGCCGCCGGTGGGGGCGTAGGCGGAGCCATGTTGCCTTTCCACGACGCGATGCGAGCCTGCAACCCGTGGTGCTCCGCCGTCTTCTTGTCGCCCGCGCGCATGTAGAAAAGGGAGAGATTGGTGTGCACCAGTTGTTCGTTCGGACGCATCCGTTCCGCGACGTGCCCTTCCTCGATGGCTCTCGCAAAATCACCCTTCCGGCAATACGCCATGCCCAGGGATAATTGTGCGTCGAAATGGGCCGGATCCCCTCGGAGAATGTCCGACAGCAGCTCGATGGCCCGGTCGTAGTTCCCTTGCGAGAACTCGAACATCGCGTCGTCGTAAGCCTGGGTTTCCTGTTCCATGGGCGGCGCTTCACTCACGGCCCGCGGCGTGAATGAACGGCTTGAGCTCGGTCATCAGTCTCGAGAAGCCATCGAGTGTCAACTGTTGCGCGCCATCGCTCCAGGCCTTGGACGGATTGGGATGCACTTCAATGAGCAAAGCGTCCGCGCCCATCGCCACTGCCCCCTTGCACACCGCGAAAACCAAGTCCGCCCGGCCCACTCCCTGGCTGGGATCCACCACGACCGGAACATGACTCTCCTGCTTGACGATGGGCACCGCAGTCAAATCCAGGGTGTTGCGGGTGTACGTTTCGAACGTGCGAATGCCCCGTTCGCACAGCATCAAATTGGGATTTTCGTGGGCCAGAATGTATTCGCCGGCCAGGAGCCACTCCTCAATCTTCATCGACAACCCGCGCTTCAACAGCACGGGTTTCCCGGTCTTCGCCGCCGCAATCAAGAGCTGGAAATTCTGGGCGTTGCGCGTGCCGATCTGCAGCACATCCGCATACTCGGCCACCATGTCCGCGTGGGATTCGGACAACAATTCGGTCACAATCGGAAGCCCGGTTTCCTTGCGCGCCTTGGCCAGCAGCTTGAGGCCATTCTTGCCCAGACCCTGAAACTCGTAGGGGGAAGTTCGCGGTTTGAATGCCCCGCCGCGCAGAAGCGTTGCTCCGCTGGCCTTGACCGCCAACGCCGTCTCCATCAACTGCTTCTCGCTCTCCACCGAGCACGGGCCTGCCATGACGTGGAACCGGCGCCCACCCAGGGTCAGATGCCGCACTTTGACCGTGGAATCCGCGGGGTGCGCCTCCCGGCTGACCAGTTTGAAGCGCTTTTGAACCGGCATGACGGATTCGACCTGTGGCCACAGGCTGAGCGCTTCCAGGTTGGCGTGGGTTCGCTCATCGCCAATCGCGCCGATGACCGTCCGGGCCACGCCGCGCATCACGTGCGCTTTGTAACCCAGGCGCTCGATCTCGTCCGTCACGGCTTTCTCGGCCCTCCTCGCCTGATTGGGTTTTAATACAATAATCATAGTGCTTCAGTCTTTCCGCCCGCAACCGCCCCGGCTCGAAACGAAAAAGCCGCAGGCGGAGGCCTGCGGCATTCGAGTTTCAGGGTTGACGATCGCTTCATCTCCGGCCCGCGCGCAGGGGTCCATCGCCGGTAAAATAAAAACACCAGCTACCCTCGTCGCGCCGAGCCTTCATCCTCGCGATCATGCACGCCAGCCTACCAAGTCCCTTCCCGCCGTCAATCCTTCACACTTCACCTAAATCCACGCCCGTGTATCCCGATGGTGTTGGTAGGGCGGGCCTGTCCCATCCCGCCGCCCACTGGATGCAAACATCATGCTCCAGCGGCGCGCCGGGACGGACGCGCCCTACCTGCATCACCGGCAACATCGGGATGCACCGAATCCGCGCGTAAGACTTCTGACGGGCTTGCGAAAGGTGATTCGTGCGGCTGAAGGATGCGCGGATTTAGAACGGCCCGCTGTCGCGGGCGTGATCGATGGAATTTCGATGATGCGAACCTGTCCAAGGCACTTCCAGGCGTCGTGGAAACATGCGTTGCTGCGTGTTACCCGTGGATTTGGGCTTCACTCAAAATCACGGATGACCTCTCAGGGCTTTGAACACACGCCACGGCCATCGTGGCTCGCTCCGCACCAATAGCCGCTCAGTCTTTATGAGGCTGGTGTCTCATGTCGTCTGGAACATCGCGCACAAAGCTCTCTGAACTGCTCCGGCTCAAACCTCCCCTCGAACATCTCCCTCGACGTTCTCTCTGCGTCCTTCGCGTCCTTTGCGTGAGGAAAAGCAAAAGGCCTCACACCCAACCCGCAACGCGGCGCGATCGTAACCAGCGCCATCTCGAACCGCTCCATCAGAGATCGCTGTCCTTAGAAAACCCGCACGCGAGGACCGCCGAGCGCCGAATCCCCGCGGTCGGTGTAACCCCTCGCACGAGCATGGATCGCGGTCGACAGGGCCGTCTCGAATCCCAACAGGATTCCGTTCCTCAGTCCGGGGTTGGACCGCGTCCCCGCGGGCGTTCGACACACCAGGAACTGGTTCAGCGCACAGGGATTCCGGGGGTTCGATTGTCCTCTGATGGCGCTGTCCTCGATCGACCAGTCGCTCATATTCAGCGCCCTCCAGCCCCCGAGTGACCCGCTCTTGAAGAGCGGACGAAACTCCCCGTCGAAAGCGGAGCGGGTCGCGGCTTTCGCCTTGAACAGATCGCGGTTGCGCTCCACTTCCTCCACGGCGGGCGCCCAAACGCGCACTTGGGCGAACATCCCGCTGTCGTTGTAAGACCCGAATCCCAAATATCCGGCGCCAAAGGAGGCGTCCTCAGCCAGCATCGCAGGCGTGGTCATGTCATCAAACCAGACCGAAATCTTGTTCCCGATGCGTTGGACCCGGACGCGGTGCCATTGGTTCTGGCCCCAGTGGCTGCCTGCGGTGGTCTTGGTCGAGATCTTGGTGAAGGGCTTCTCATTGACGATGAAGATCTGGTTCGCCTCCGGGTCGGTCTTGCTGGCGAAATGCACGTAATAATAGTGACCCGGGTCTTGAAACCCGAAGAAAAGGCAAAGATCCCGGTGCCCGTAATCGCGTCCCGTCTGCAGCAGTTCGGCTTCAAGAAGGAAATCGCCGAATCGACGGGTCGTCAGCAGTGCGATGCTGCTGGGGGAGCGAACCTTCGACGTGTAGCGGCTGTTTCCGACCAGTTCGAGGACGGCTCGGCCTTCGTGCGTGTTCCGCCGCCAGGCCTTGGCGTCGGTGAACTCCAGTTGCTGGAGGATTGCGTCATCGTCGAAGTTCGGCTGCCACTGCAAAGAGAATCCCGCGGGGACGTGCCTGGGACGATCGGCGAGGGCGGTCTGTGCGCGACAGTCGCTGCTCCAATCGCCGCTGAGGAGCACCATGGCCAGCGTGAACCTTCGGATTGATTGCATGGCAGGAGGGTGGAGAAGAAATGAATGGTCGTCGAGTCCCGACGGATCCACCTCAGCCGTCACGGCACATCCAGAGGTTGTCGGTGACCGGGTTGTCGTATTAACGCAGACAGCTCTGTCTGCTGTGGCGATGAAGGGAACCCGGCGCGTGGAGAGCATGGAAGGGCCTCGTTCTTCACCCGCCGGGCCGACGGGCAGTCGGCGATACGGCAGGCTAGGCAGCCTGCGCCACACGACAAACAAATGATACGGTTTCCAAAGTTATTCATCCGCGGGCGAACAGAGCCAGGAACAGCTCCCCGCAGCCGGCGGTGAATAACTTTGCCGCGCCGAAAAAAGGTTCTGGTGATAAGGTCTTGCCCCCGAGTTACGTTGCCTCCGGTCGCATCGCTTCGGGATGCACGGCAGCCGTCGCTGCAAAGGCGTTGATGCCCAGCGGATCCGTTCCAATGTGCGATGGCGCGATCTTGAGAATCTCGGTGCGGACGAGCCAGCCTGATTCCGCCGAATCACAAACCCCTCGCCGCACGGCCAGAATTTTTCCCCATTGAGTCAAGGCTTCCTCGGAACGATATGCCTCGTCGCCAGAGATCACGACCACCTGTTTGCCACGGCCTGGTCCGGTCTTGCCCGGATATTACACCCAGGGTTCGTTGTTCGTCCCGGCCGTTCCGTCAACCGGGGATGGGGGCGCCGCCAGTGTGCGGGCCATGCAGCCCAGGAAAGCGATTAGTGCAACAAAAAGTATGGGGCTCATGGGTGCGCTTCGGTCGGTTGTGATTTGCTCCGTACGCCAGCACTTCGGCAAGCCGAGGTTAATGCCTGACAAGTCAACGGCCGTGAGTGTATTTCAATCCCCATGATCGTCTCGTCCTCCCAACCAGCGCACTCTCCCGTGCGTCGACTGGTGTGGACGCTGATGGTGATCGTGGCTTGCGGAAGCCACCCTTTCGCCGGGCACGCCGCCCAATCGATCACGCCGGCGCAGGCCGATTTCTTCGAGCGCCGGATTCGCCCCTTTCTGGCCAACGATTGCTACGAGTGTCACGGCGCGAAGAAACAGAAGGGCGGGCTGAGGGTGGATTCACGCGACGGGCTGCGCCGGGGCGGCGATTCCGGACCGGCGGTGGTGCCGGGCGATGCGGCCAACAGTTTGCTCCTCCAGGCGATTCGCCATGCGCATGCCGAATTCAAGATGCCAAAGGACCGGCCGAAACTGTCCGATTCCGCCATCGCTTCTCTTGTTCAATGGGTGAACGACGGCGCGCCCGACCCGCGGGATCTTCCCCCGGTGACCGAGTCGGCAGGGGGCGCGGATTGGGCGAGCGTGTTTCAAGCGCGCCGCGAATGGTGGAGTTTCCAGCCCTTAGAGAAATCAGCGACACCTGCCGTGAAAGATGTCCGTTGGTCGGATGATCCAGTGGATCGCTTCATCCTGGCCAAGTTGGAAAGTCAGGGCCTTCGACCTGCCTCCCCCGCCCGTCCGGCGACGTGGCTGCGTCGGGTCCACTTCGTGATCACCGGTTTGCCGCCCACACCCGAGGAACTCCAGGCGTTTCTGAAGGACACTTCTCAAACCGGGCGGGCCCGCGTGGTGGATGGGCTGCTGGCCTCACCTCATTTCGGCGAACGTTGGGCGCGCCATTGGATGGACCTTGTCCGTTTTGCCGAGACTTACGGGCATGAGCAGGACTACTCCATTCCGCACGCCTGGCAGTATCGCGATTACCTGATCCGGGCTTTTAACGCCGACGTGCCGTACGACCAGTTCGTGAAGGAACACATCGCCGGCGATCGGCTCCAGCCACCCCGGCGGCATCCGACAGCCGGGTTCAACGAGTCGGTCATCGGCACTGGTTGGTGGTACATGCACCAAGCCACCCACGGTCCGGTGGATCCCTATCTGGACGAGGCGGACCGCATCGACAACCAGATCGATGTGTTCTCGAAAACCTTTCTGGGACTGACCGTCGCTTGCGCGCGCTGTCACGATCACAAATTCGATCCGATCTCCACCCAGGACTATTACAGCCTGACCGCGTATCTGCGCGGCTCGCGCCAGGATATCGCGTGCCTGGATCCCGACGGAACGTTGGAGCCGCGGGTCGAGGAATTGCGCCGCCGGCACACTCGTGAAAGCAAAACGTTGCGGGGGGCGCTGACCCGCGTGCGCGCGACGGACGGGCCCAGGATCGCGGCCTACTTGGGGGCAGCGCGCGAGGTTTTGCACGGTTCACCCCGTCC
>VHDF01000147.1 GCA_016871495.1 Verrucomicrobiota bacterium
AAACTGGAGAGCCGGCTGCGGTGTGAGCCGGGCCGTGCCGTCCTCCGACGAGAGCCACCCCTGAACCTTCGTGCCCGGACCCTGGGGGCTGCGGCGCTCTTCGGTTGATTCCGCGGTCGATGCTGGGCGATGCTTCTGGAAAAATCGCCAGATAGTTCCGGCCGTGGTCAACCCGGCCTCGCCGAGGTTGGGCGGCCAATGATGATCGCCTGTCCGGAGCTCGTACAACCGGACTTCAGTATCATCCAACGCCCTGGACCATTGCTTCAATTGCAGGTTCTCATTGACTGCGGTGGTCACGGCACGGTTCAGGGCAAGTCCATTGACCCATAGGTCCAGGACGTTCTCCGTGCCCCGATACGCGCCCCAGCCATCCCGGTTGTTCGGATCTCCAGCCCACAGTGTGGTCTTGTCGTCCCTGACATTCACGGCCAGGACTGACATGCGCGTCGCAGGGCGGAAATCCTTGGCCCATTTCGACATCATGGTTCCGGCGACCGGTGCAATGGCAGCAACCCAAGGTTCCGGCTGGCTGCCGAGCAGGAACGATATGTCACCGCCATTCGAGAATCCGGTCGAGAACACGGACCGATTGTCGAGTGAGAGATCCTTCACCAGGCGTTGGCTCAGCACTCGTGCGAAGTGAACGTCGTCAACCGGCTGGTCCTGGTGAAAGTCATAGCCCACCTGAAAGAATGTGCGACCCTTCGAATCCCGCGTTCCTTCGGGATAGGCGACGACAAAACCATATTTCTCTCCGAGTGGCGTGAACCCGGTGAGTTCACGAATATTGGTCGCCGATCCAGTGAACCCATGAAAAACCAGAATGAGCGCCGCACCAGGCTTCAGCGTCCGTGGCACGTCCAGCAGGAAGAAGCGTTCGCGTCCATCGATGACCAGACTGTGGCGTCCGCTCGTCCAAGCGAGTTGGTTGCTCGCCTGAGGGGTCGCCTCAGCCCCCAGGGTTTCCGTCGCCTTGAGTAACAACGGACACAGGGACAGGACCAGTGCAAGGGCTCCACGAAGTTTCCTGCTTTTCGGCACGCGCCCAAGATGTCCGGAGCCCTCGGCAGAGTCACGCTTTGATTCCGGGCTGGTTGCGGTTCGCGAAGCGTCGTCCGCACTGCTTGCACTTCCACGGAGGTTGAATTCGCATGCAGGCCTTTCGTTCAAACTCAGTGGTCGCCGCACTGGATTGTGTTTGACCGTGATTCGCGCCGATTCGTTCGTGCCCTGAATCCAGCCAACCCGCGGCCACGTAAACAGCGAAACTCACAACCTCTCTCCACTCGTTGCTCCGCGCTTCCTTCTCCAACCAACCGCCAGCCACACACCTTCAACCACACCCGGCGCGGCTTGTCCTCGCGCTTGACGCGTTGAAGGCAAGTCCGGCTCGGACCTCGAAGAAGGTGGCCGTGCGCCAGCACCTCCCATTCCGCCGTGAGCGAGCCGACGCGGCTGTCCGTGCCGTTCGAGGCGATGCGCAGCGCCAAGGCCGATGACGCCAATGCGTTCCTGATCTTCGTGAGTGCGCATGGCGCAGGCTACCGATGTGCCGGCCAGGCCGTCAGTGGAAAACTTCTGGGAAGCGCGCCATGAACCATCCTGGCCGGACTCTTGACGACGTGCTTCTTCTTCACGGAAAGCAACGGTGATGTCACCGCAAGGTGAAATGTTAAGTTCCGTTTCATGGCCCGCGGCTGCGGCGTGAACACCCGCCGGCGATCCGCCCCGCACCAGCGGCAGAACCGCGCTTGGTAACCGGCAAACCCTTTGGTATCCTCACCCCAACTGATGCATTGGATCGCCGCATCCGAAAAAGACGCCGCCACCACCCTCGAAAAGCGCCTCTGGGGCAGCGCCGACCAGTTCGCTGGCAACTCCCCTTTCCCCGCCTGACTCATGGCCCTCAAAAAATCCGAACTCTACTCCTCCCTCTGGGCCTCCTGCGACGAATTGCGTGGCGGCATGGACGCCAGCCAATACAAGGATTACGTCCTCGTCCTGCTGTTCGTGAAATACGTCAGCGACCGCTTCGCCGGCCAGCCCTACGCCGCCATCACCGTGCCCAAAGGCGCGAGCTTCGCCGACATGGTCGCGCTCAAGGGCAAGTCCGACATCGGCGACCAGATTAACAAAAGAATCCTCGGACCGCTCGCCCAGGCGAACCAGTTGTCCGACATGCCGGACTTCAACGACCCGAACAAGCTCGGGAGCGGCAAGGAGATGGTGGAGCGCCTCACCAACCTCATCGCCATCTTCGAGAATCCCGCCCTCGACTTCTCCAAGAACCGCGCCGATGGCGATGACCTGCTCGGTGACGCCTACGAATACCTCATGCGGCACTTCGCCACGGAGAGCGGCAAGAGCAAGGGCCAGTTCTACACGCCCGCCGAAGTCAGCCGCATGATCGCGCAGATTCTCGGCATCCGCCACGCCAAGACCAGCAACGACACCACGGTCTATGACCCGACGTGCGGCTCGGGTTCGCTGCTCCTGAAAATCGGCGATGAAGCGCGCCACGGCGGCAAGGACGTGAAGGTCACGCTCTACGGGCAGGAAAAGGACAACGCCACCGCCGGCCTCGCCCGCATGAACATGATCCTGCACGACTACGCCACGGCGGAAATCAAGCAGGGCAACACCCTCGCCAATCCGCTCTACCTCGACGGCGACGCACTCAAGACCTTCGACTACGTCGTCGCCAATCCGCCCTTCAGCGACAAGCGCTGGAGCACCGGCCTCGACGCCGAGCACGACCCCTGGCAACGCTTCCAGCACTACGGCATCCCGCCCGGCAAACAGGGCGATTACGGCTACCTGCTGCACATCCTTCGCTCCATCAAGCCCGCCGGCAAAGGCGCGTGCATCCTGCCGCATGGCGTGCTCTTTCGCGGCAACGCCGAGGCCGCCATTCGCCAGAATCTCGTCCAGCGCGGCGTCATCCGGGGCATCATCGGCCTGCCGGCGAACCTCTTTTACGGCACGGGCATCCCGGCCTGCATCATCGTGCTCGACAAGGAAGGCGCGAACGCCCGCAAAGCCATCTTCATGATGGACGCCTCCAAGGGCTTCATCAAAGACGGCAACAAGAACCGCCTCCGCGAGCAGGACATCCACAAGATCGTGGACACCTTCACCCGGCAGGCCGAACTCCCGCGCTACTCGCGCCTCGTGCCCGTCAGCGAAATCGCCGACCCGAAGAACGACTACAACCTCAACCTCCCGCGCTACATTGACAGCACCGAGCCGGAGGATTTGCAGGACATTGACGCCCACCTGCGCGGCGGCATCCCGAACCGCGACATCGATGCGCTCGAACCGTATTGGAAAATCATCCCCGGCGTGCGCTCAGTCTTGTTTTCTCCCTCGCCCCGCGAGCGGGGAGAGGGCCGGGGTGAGGGGCGCTCCGGTTACTCCGCCCTCCGCATCCCGCAAGCCGAACTCAAATCCGCCATCCTCGGCCACGCCGAGTTCGCCGCCTTCAATGCGACCGTCACCCGCCTGTTCAAGAAATGGCAGAGCGCCTCGCTCCCGCGCCTGAAAGGCTTCGCCCAGGACGGCCCTTCGACGTCGCTCAGGGCAAGCCATCCCAAGGCCCTCATCGAAACCATCGCCGAGGATTTGCTCGCCACCTTCCGGGCCGCCCCGCTGCTCGATGCCTACGACGTGTATCAGCACCTCATGGATTACTGGGCCGCCACCATGCAGGACGATTGCTACCTCATCGCCGAAGGCGGCTGGCGCGACGCCGCCCAACCCCGGCTCATCGTCGAGGACAAGAACAAGAAGACCAAGGCCCGGCCCGACTTCACCCTCGGCAAAAAGAAATACCAGGCCGAACTCATCCCGCCCGCGCTCATCATCCGGCGCTGGTATGCGGACGAACAGGCCGCCCTCGAAAAGCTGGAAGCCGACGTGGCCGTGCTCCAGCAACAGATGGAGGAAATGGCCGAGGAGCACGGCGGCGAGGAAGGTCTGCTCGCCGACGCCGCCAACGACAAGGGCAAGCTCACCAAGGCCAGCGTCACCGCCCGGCTCAAGGAAATCAAAGGCCAGGGTGACGAAAGCGACGCGGCGGACGAACTCAAGGCGCTCAAGGAATACCTCGCCCTCGTGGAACAGGAAGCCGCCACCGCCGACAAACTGGCCGCCGCGCAAAACGACCTCACCGAAAAGGTCGCCGCCCGCTACCCGAAGCTCAACGAGGACGAAATCAAGACCCTCGTGGTGGACGACAAATGGCTGGGCACGCTGACCGCCGCCGTGCAGGGCGAACTCGACCGCGTCTCGCAAACCCTCACCGGGCGAATCCGCCAACTGGCCGAACGCTACGCCACGCCGCTGCCGCAGCTTGAAGGCGAAGTCAGCGGACTCGCAGCCAAAGTCGTCGGGCATTTGAAACGGATGGGATTCAAGCCATGAACAACTATGGCGAATCTGCCACAATTAACCCCATCGAATTCGACGGGGTTGAAAACGCCAACGTCCTGCGCTTATGAGCCAACCCGGGAAATCCACTATCGAAGTCAAGGGAACTGAAATCACGATCCTCTCCAAAGAGCACGGCGACTACATCTCGCTCACGGACATGGTGCGGAATTTTGAGGGCGGCGGGGCGCTCATTGAGCAATGGCTCAAGAACAAGGACACGGTCCTGTTCCTTGGCGTCTGGGAGCAGATTCACAACCCGGGTTTTAATTCCCTCGAATTCGAGGGAATTAGAAATGAGGCCGGCCGGAACAGTTTCTTCCTTTCCGCCAAGTCCTGGATTGACCGCACCCGCGCCAAAGGGCTGTTTGCCAGCGCCGGCCGCTACGGTGGCACTTTCGCCCACAAGGACATCGCCTTTGAGTTCGGCTCCTGGCTCAGCCCCGAGTTCAAGCTCTACCTCATCAAGGAATTCCAGCGCCTCAAGGAGGACGAGGGCCGCCGCCTCTCCCTGGCCTGGAATCTCAACCGCACCCTCTCCAAGCTCAACTACCGCATCCACACAGACGCCATCAAGGCGCGCCTCATCCCGGACGAAGTCACGCCCGCGCAGGCCGCCATCACCTACGCCAACGAGGCCGACGTCCTCAACGTGGCACTCTTTGGCCGGACGGCCCGGCAGTGGCGCGACACCAATCCCAAGCTCGACGGCAACATGCGCGATCATGCCACCATCGAGCAGTTGCTGGTGCTCGCCAACCTGGAGGGCATGAACGCCGAGTTCATCCACATGGGCCTGACCCAGGGGGAACGGCTCAAACGGCTCAACCAGATCGCCATTCGCCAGATGCAGGTGCTCACCGCCAGCGCTGCGGCGCGGCAGCTTGAAACGCCGAAAGTGGAAAAACAGTGAACGCCGAACGCTACGCCACGCCGCTGCCGCAGCTCACCGACGAAGTGGCCGCGCTCGCCGCCCGCGTGGACGGACACCTCAAAAAGATGGGAGCGGTATGGAAGTGAAGCCCGCCTACAAGCAGACCGAGGTGGGCGTCATCCCGGTGGAGTGGGAAGTAAAACCACTGCGCTCGATTCTTTCCAAAGGAAGGCTTGGCGGCAACTACCCGAATCAGGACACGGAGTCAGCGTTTCCCCTGATGAAAATGGGGAACATCGCTCGTGGCTATTTCGAGATGTCGAAGCTGGAGTTCATCACGCCCGGCGTGACTCCAGAGAACCAGCACCGACTTGTTTACGGCGACGTGCTTTTCAACACTCGGAACACGCTCGAACTCGTCGGCAAAGTAGGAATCTGGCGCGATGAACTTCCGCTCGCCTACTACAACTCGAACCTCATGCGTCTGGAGTTCGACCCGAATGAAGTCAGCTCCACCGAATACGCCAACTACGCGCTAAACACCGCTGGCGCAGTCGCCCGCCTTCGGGCACTGGCCACGGGCACGACCAGTGTGGCCGCGATTTACACGCGGGATTTGTTGGGCCTGCTCTTTGTTGTTCCGCCCAAGCCCGAACAACGCGCCATCGCGGAGGCGTTGAGCGATGTGGATGGGCTGCTGGGCGGGCTGGACCGGCTCATCGCCAAGAAGCGC
>VHDF01000148.1 GCA_016871495.1 Verrucomicrobiota bacterium
CCTCGCCGCGCCGGGGTGAGGCGCGAATTTGAATCTGCCTTCGCCAGCCCGTGAAGCCCTGCCGTCGGAGCAAGGTCGCCAGCGCCAGCTCCGTGTCCTTGTTCCCGCGCGAGCGGATGCGCGACATCACATCGCTGCGCTTCGCTTTGGTGAACACGTCAGGCACGGGATTTTTTTAACCACGGATGAACACGGATGCACACGGATTCGGGTGGAGCACCGAACTCCGGTTTCGCCCGGGCCAGCTTGGAAACCGGCGCTCCATCAGGCCGCGAAGTAGTCCCTCAGAAGCCATGGCGTCTACCGCATGACTTTAGCGCGGTCCCAGCCGATGCGGGCCTTGCTCGCTTGATAGCAGCAAAGCTCGTTGTCTGTGAGGTCACCGGCTTCACAACGACGCAACGCCTCAGCCGCAAAAAGATGAAATGTGCTGGTTCCCATGACCGAACTTGATTTGCATTTAGTGCAACCGGAGCTGGAAAAGCGGCATGAATTCCTCCCTCTACACCCGTGCACAGCGAGCGATGGCAGAACTTAAGGGAGCCGTCTACGAGTTGATTGTTGAGAATCCAGACGGACTGACCAACGCAGAAATTGGCCGCCGGCTCGGGATCTACCAAGGGCATGTCGGTCATGAAGGGCACATGAGCCGAACCATTCTGGCCATGCTCGAAGCTGAGGAGGTTGTCATCCAAAACAAGGAGAGCAAGGTCTGGAGCCTCCGGAAGGCGGAAGTGGTGAAGCAAGCAGCGCAAGCCTAGTTGAAGATTCGGTATACGATTTCGGCGATCTGGCGCGCAAGTAATGGCGGCACGGCATTGCCAACCTGATGGTATTGCTGGGTGCGCGGCCCCTCGAAAAAGTAGTTGTCCGGGAACGTCTGCAGCCGCGCCGCCTCGCGGACGGTGAGGCTGCGGCATTGTGTCGGGTCGTAGTGGATGAAGTAGTGACCATCCTTCGAGATGTGGGACGTTACAGTGGTTGAGGGGCGGCCAGCGCACTGCACGCGGAAGCGGTCGTTGAACTTGGTGTCCTCCAGCGCCTCAGCGACGTTCTCATGCTTGGGCAACAACTGCGGGGGAAAATCTTCGAGCAGCGGCGAGCGGTTGTGAATGCGGGCGAAGGCCGAGACAAAGAAGTAGCGGTGAAGGTCGGGGCGGATGTGCGAGCGCGTCTCGTGATTACACACTGCGTCAAGACGCTCGTCCTGAAACCAGTTCCGATGCGCGCGAATGACACGGCGGCCCGGTCTGACAAAGATGCCGCCACGGTCCAGCGAGGCATCGACCTCGCGAAGGAGGGTGCGAACCTCGCGGCGAAGCGCGTCATCCACCCGTGGGCCGTGCAGCCAGGCCGAATCGGCGATTTCGAGAACCGCATCGCGCCACGCTTGGGGATTGTCCGGCTCCTTGGACAAACCGCTTCTGAGCCGTGGCAAGTCCGAGATGACATCCTCGATGGGAACTCTGGTTTGCGTCTTCAACAGACCGGTCTGCCTTTCGTTCTCGGCGAGGATGCCGAGCAGAATGATGCGATGCCGGGCCTGCGGGATGCCGTAGTCCTCGGCGCGGACCACGAAGTCCTCCGGTTCGCACCTGCCGAGCAAATCGCCATTGCGCACCACGAGTGACACGAGCCGATAGCGCAGTGTTTCGCGGCGCCGGGCCGGGCCGAAGACGGCGTCCAGTGGATTCTCAAGGTCGCTGCGGATGCGCTCGAACATGTGCTGCTCCTGCACCTTGGCTGACAGCAGCCCTTTCACGTTTTCCATCACGAAAACGGGCGGCTGGTGGACGGCGATGATGCGGAGGTAATGCCGGTAGAGTTCGTGGCGCGGGTCCGCCTCGTATTTGGCGAGGCCCTCGCGCCCGATGACGCGGGAGCGTCCCACAAGCGAATACGCCTGACAGGGTGGACCACCAATCAAGACCCAGTTGACTCGCGTGCCGAGTGCGTCACGAATTCGCGCATCAATCAGATCGGGAGGAAACTTCTCGCCACCCAACTCCGCGTGCCAAGCCTCCTGGTCGGCCTTCTTCGCTTCCGCCGGATACTGTTTGAACAGGTCTTCGCGTGGAATCAGGCCAGCGAGGTAATCGTAGTAGGCATCAGGCGCTTTCTTGTCCGGGAACTGGCGGAAGAAGGCGCGCAACTGCAACGTCTGATGCGCAAGGGGGTCTTTTTCGATGGAAAGCCTGATTTTGAACGCGGGGTCGCCGCCGGGCCGGAGCGCGGAGAAGCCTTCGCCCAGCCCGCCCGGTCCGGCAAACAAATCAATGACAGGTCTCGGCATTGCGGCGCGATGCTAGTCAAGGAGCCGCAGGCTGTCAGCCCTGACCCGAATTCTGCCGGTAGAGGCGCTGCAAATAGCTCTCGAGAATTTCCCCGACCTCGGATGCGCTCAACGCATCCAGCTGGAGGACGCCGCCAACCCGATTGATGAGTTTGCCGGTTTCATTGGACCAGGCGCCCACGGATTTGCGGGGACGGATGCGAGGCAAATTGCGCTCGGTGTAGTCAAGCGCAGTGTGAAGAACGGTTCGGTTCTTGCCGAACAAACGCTCCATGTAATGGAACTGGATGTCGGTATTGCTGAAAAGAACGCGAGTGAGTCGGTATGGATCAGCCTCATCCGCCAGGACGGTGGCATACGCCCCCCACCAAAGCCGGGCGATGCCATTGCGGGCCAAGCGCTCCATCGAACTGCCCTTGAAAAACCAACGCGTCTCCACGCTGTCAAAGTTTTCGGCCGAGCCGCCCTGCCAACGGAGGCGGGCGTAGCGCCAGTAAGTGGTGTGGGCAAGGCAGGACCAGAGCCGCTCGTCGGAAGCCTGGACCGGCGTGAGCATCCGCAGCCGCTCGTAGAGCGCGATGGCATTGGCCGCATCCGACTCGGTGCGGGCATCGGATTCGCAAACAAGTTCAGGGAGCTCGACAATCTCAATCTGAGATTCACGGATGCCAGACGCGGCGGACGGCAGCGAACGGACCCAAGGTTCCTCTTGGCCGTATCGCGCACGGTGTTCCCGTTCGGCGATGGCCCGCACGTCCGCGAGGAAGTCACCCGTAAAATATGGTAACATCATATCCTAGTTCCCCCCTTCTGAGTCGAGGCGCTCAACCAATTCAGTGATGCCGCGGGCAAACGGGGAATCGAGGAGGGCCTGGGCGGCGTCCATCGGGTCGAAGTCCGGCACATCGACCGGATGGGAGACCTCACGAAGCCGCGCCCGAACCACCTGAAACCATCGAAAATCCTCGAGTTCCCCCGGATCGATCCCCTTGACGCGGTGAAAAACGTCCACCAGGGCGGGGAGCACAAGCATGGCCGAAAGGATGGCCGGTCCCCGGCGGCTGGCAGCAACGCTCCGATAGAGCCGGAACTGGGCGGGTGAAACCTCGACGTGGATGCGCGGCCCGCCGATATTCACCGTCATCCCTGTTCCGGCATCCTCCGTTTGAATGACTCGCATAATCGAGGAAATTTTCCGCAGGCGGTCGGATTTCGGCTCGGCGATGAACTCAAAGTTGGGGCCGTAGGCAAGAATCCCGTGCCGGGGAACGCGGATTTGAACACCATCGTAGTCGGGGTTAAGAAAATCCGGGCGGTAGCCGACCAAGTCACGCGCCGCGGAGACAAGAGGCGTGACCTGAACGAGGCCACGGAGTTCATCAGCCGGGATGACCATCTCGTTCGAGCCCAGGCGGACAAGGTGGCGGCGACGGTAGAAGTTTTGCCGGCACTCGACCACCACCGCCGGCGAGGCGTCGCCCGAAGCCACAAGGCCCGCGATAAACGGATGGGACAGCTCGAAGCTGAACCGGATGGAATAGCGCTCGGGAGCAACTTCACCGGAAGCATCGGCGAGCCGGACAAAGCCGCCGGTGAAATCATCCAGATTCGGACCGAGCACTGGGTAGGGAAAGGAACGGGTTTTAATTTCCATAACAATAGGCGCGGAGTGAAACCGGGACGGTTGACTCGATCACAACCCGGAGCCGGATTGTCTGCCCCCCGGCGACGGCAAACACGTCCATGTCAACATCGCTGCCGGTGCCCATGTCGAGCACGCGAGTTATGCGCAGGTCGGGTTCCTCCTTGTTGTCCTCCCCGACGCTCACAAGGTTCAGCCGGCCGGAACAGGCGGCGGGTGAACGAACAATCAGCTCATAGGTATCGGAGCCGGTGCGAATCGATCTCGTTTGCAAAAGCGTCTTGATCTGGCGCGGTTGCGTCTCCCCAGTCGCGCCTCCGCCCGTGGTGTCGCCCCGCCCTCCGGGGGACTCGGTTTCGGTGTCCCCCGGATCGGGAGTGGCGTCACCGACGCCATCGCCTTCCTCGTTGCCGTCTTCAGGAGCCGCGCCACCCGGAGCCGGCTGGCGAACCGGCGGGCGCGGCGGCACTTCCTGAATGATCAAGGGCTGGCTGACCGGGGCCGTCACAATACCGTCCTCACCGCCCCGTTCCCTGGCAGTTTGGGAATCGTCCGCCAGCGGTTCATCGTCCTCGTCCGGCAGATAGCGGTTGAGCTCTGGCACATCAGACTCGCGGGCGTCCTCATCCGGATTCAGCTCGCGCAGACACTGGTTGATCCAATCGCGCACGTTTTGGAGCACACGTTTCGCCTCGGGCCCGTCATCGGATCGGCTGGCATTCCATTCATTGTGACGGGGAGGCTCAAGCTTGCGGAGGTAGGCGTTGCCCTCCGGCGAATCGCAGATGAAAAGGCCGGCGAAAGGACGGTAGGAGCGGAACCGCTGTGCTGCGTAGATGACCATGCCGATCTGGCGCGTCATGCATACCTTCTTGGGATAGGTAGTGTCGCCAGAGACGAGATACAGGCGGCAGGAGCCAAGGTTTGGGAGCGTTGTCTGCCATTCACGACGGTTCTCGTTCGCAACGGCGCGATAGTAGTAACGGCTCGAGAAATCAGGATCGCCGGAGAAGCGCGCCATCAGCGCGGGGAGCGTGGCGGTGTCAACACGCCGGTCGCCGATTTGGAAAACGAGGCTCCCTCGGTGAATGGCGGGCCAGAAGTTCTCAACCGCCTCACGGATATAGGCGTCGACCCAGTCGGCCCCGCCGAGATGACGGTAGGCAACGATGAAAAGGCTGGTGCCGGTTTCGTTGCGGCGAAAAGGCGCCGGAATCTGCCGCGGGTCGCGAATGGAGCTGCAAGAAGCCGAGCCGTCTTCTACAAGGCCGATAAACCCGCCAGCCTGCGTCTTGCGGCCGGCGGGATCGAGGTGAGTAGTGAGCGTGGCAACGCCCTGGAAGGCGCGCCCACCGCCGCGATTCAGCGTCGAATAAAAGACCGTACGGGCGAAGGATCCGGCAAATGGCGCCTTTTTTCCGATGCCGAAGGCACCGCCGGCGTCGTCCTGATTTATGGAAACACCGCCGGATTGAACAAGCCCAAACCAGCTTCCGTTGCGGTCGCCGTCGCCGCCATCAAGCCCCTTGGTGCCGTAGTCGGCAACTTCGAGCACGCCAATCTCCGGTCCCTCAGTCCATGAGAGAGCCTTGGCGCAGAAGGCTTGGGTCTTTTCGTTACCCTGCCAGTATTCCCGAGAGGACCGGATGGCGGCACGCAGATCGGCGAGACCCGGAATTTCGGTGACCGGTATCTGTCGGAGCTGAAGCTCAATGCGCACTTGACCGCCTACAGGAAAGCGGGCGTCCAAAGCATTCTGGGTGCACTCGCGGACAATGTGCTGCTGAAATTCTCCCTCGAAGGTTTCGATGCCGGCATCGTTGAGTCCCTGCTCGATGCCGCCGTTCAACAACGGGAAGTAAAGTTCGATTGGCATGGTGTGTCCCTTGTTCTTCAGCCGCCGGTTTGCTCGCTAGAGTGATCAAGTCGCGCTATTTCAGCCACCCAATTTTGATCTCCTTCTCCAACGGCTTGAACTCCGGGTCGCCGGTGATGAGCTCGGCTTTCTTCTCCTTCGCCAGCGCGGCGGCAAAGGCGTCGGCCAGGCTGAGCTTGAAGCG
>VHDF01000149.1 GCA_016871495.1 Verrucomicrobiota bacterium
GCCGCCGGCACACTCGTGAAAGCAAAACGTTGCGGGGGGCGCTGACCCGCGTGCGCGCGACGGACGGGCCCAGGATCGCGGCCTACTTGGGGGCAGCGCGCGAGGTTTTGCACGGTTCACCCCGTCCCACCGACGCCGGAACGAAACAGCGGCCGGACCTGGTTTTCGAGGATTTCGAGGACGGCACGTATGCCCGATGGAAGGTGGAGGGAACCGCGTTCGGCTCAGAGCCGGCCGCCGGCAAGCACCCGAATCAGCAGGCCGTGGAAGGCTTCCAGGGCCGTCGTCTGGCGAATAGCTTCACCCAAGGGGACGCGCCCAAAGGAGCGCTCCGTTCCTCGCCGTTCCGAGTCGATTATCCCTACATCAGCTTCCTGTTAGGGGGGGGAATCCCGACGAAGAAAGCCCGATTCGCCCTGCGGGTGCAAGGTCGCGAGGTGCGCGAAGCCTCCGGGCAGAATCGCGAACTGCTCGAGCCGAAGGTGTGGGACGTCCGGGAGTTTCTCGGGAAGGAGGCGACGCTGGAGATCATTGACGAGGACGACAGCACCTGGGGACACATCAACGTGGACCACATCGTGTTCAGCGATTCACCCCAGGCGGGGCGCACGCGCTACGCGCGACCGATCGCGGCGGTGGCGCGCGAACGCGGCCTGAGCGCCGCGATCCTGGAATCGTGGATGACGGAGTTGACCTCCGACGGAGCGCACAAGCCCTCCCACCCCCTGCACTTCTGGCGGGCGGCGTTGGAACGGGAGCACTCGAACTCATCCGCCAGCCCGAAAATGCCCGCGCCCGGGTCGAAACCGTCGGAGCCCGCCGTAGGGCAGGAGAAACATTCCAGCGGTTCGATCGACCCGGTTTACGAGCCGTTTCCAGCCTCAGACTTCAAGACGTGGTTCCCGAGCGGGCAGGCGTTCGGTTCGGGGCAGAGTTCCGTCGCGGTCGGCCGCTGGCGGGTGGACGGCAGCGGGATCGAGTTCCTGCCTCCGGACGTCGCGCACAGCGGACGATTTGCCACGGCACTGCAGGGAACCCTGCGTTCGCCCACCTTCACGTTGACGCATTCGAACATTCACCTGCGTGTCGCCGGACGGTCGGGACAAGTCCGCCTGATCATTTCCCGCTACGGCTTGCGCGAGTTTAACCCGCTCCTGTTCGAGCGGACCTTGTTCGACGTGAACACGGACGGCCAGTTCACCTGGCACTCCATCGCCTCCGGGCTTCACCGGCACATCGGGCGGCCGGCTTATTTTGAGCTCATCGATCCGGGCGACGGCTTCGTGGCCCTGGATCGCATCATGCTGTCAATGAGCGCCAAACCGCCGGAAAACGCGCCCTTGATCGCACTGTCCCCGAGTGAATCCTCCATGGAACAGGCCGCAAAATTGGAGGCGGCAGTTCACGAAGCCATGGATGCGTGGATTCGCCCACGCCCCGACGCAACCTCCGTCGAATTGCTCTCCTGGCTGTCGAAGAAGCGGCTGGTGGACTGGGGGGTGTCGGCCGCGGAGATCGCCGGCCTCGTCGACCGGATCGGCAAGGCTTCGGAAGGTTTGCCGCCGCCGATGCGCGTGCTGGCCATGACCGATGGCAGCGCCGAGCCCACGCGCGTCTTGGTCCGCGGCGATCCCAAGACTCCGGGAACGCCGGTGTCCCGGCGCGTTCCTGAAGCGATGGCTTGTGCGGCTGTAGCCTCCGTGGTCAACGGGAGCGGTCGCCTGGAACTGGCGAACTCGTTGCTCGCCGAGTCGAATCCACTGACGCACCGGGTGATTGTCAATCGCGTCTGGGCGCACGTGTTCGGCCGCGGACTGGTGGCAACGGTCGACAATCTGGGAACCATGGGCCAGGCCCCGACCCATCCGGAGTTGTTGGATCATCTTGCCCTGACCTTTCGGGCGGACGGCGGTTCGATCAAACGATTGATCCGGACCCTGTGCCTGACGCGGGCGTTTCAAATGTCGAGCGTGTCGGAAGATCCCGTGGCGACAACCCGCGATCCGGACAACGCGCTGCTGCATCGGATGCGTCTCCGGCGCCTGGAAGGAGAGGTTATTCGCGACAGCCTGCTGACCGTCGCCGGGCCGTTGAATCGCGTTCAGTTCGGCCCGTCCGTTCCAACCTATTTCACACCCTTCATGGGCGATCGCATGTGGGTCAAGAACGCGAGCGGTCCGATGGACGGCGACCGGCGGCGCACGATCTACCTCGAGACGCGACGCAATTTTCTTTCGTCCTGGATGCTGACGTTTGATCTGCCGTTGCCGGATACCACCGTGGGGCAGCGGAACCGGTCCAACGTCCCCGGCCAGGCGCTGGCCTTGATGAACGATCCGCTGGTTCAACAACTGGCCGCTGCCTGGGCCAGGAAAAGCCTGCAGCAGTCCCGCCTCACCGACCGCGACCGGATCGAGCAATTGTTCCTCGACGCCCTGGCGCGCCCGCCCAAGTCGGCGGAACTCGATCAGATGCTCGAACTTCTCCGGACGCAGGCAACCGCGCGCGAATTGTCCGGCGACGCCGCGCGGTTGGATCCGGCCTTGTGGGCCGATGCCTGTCATGTTGTTTTCATGATGAAGGAGTTCATCCATGTTCCCTGACCCGCGAAGGCCTCTCCACATGATGACCCGGCGCCAAATGCTGCGCGAAGGGTCGCTTGGTTTTGGAGCCCTCGCGTTGACGGCCTTGCTCGCCAACCCGAGCCAGGGAGCCTCCGCCACGACCAACCGTTACCCGGTCAGCGGATCCCATCACCGGCCCAGAGCCAGGAACGTGATCTTTCTCTACATGGATGGCGGAGTGTCGCAGGTCGAGAGCTTCGATCCGAAACCCAGGCTCAGGCGCGAAAATGGCAAGCGGTTTGGGATGAAGATGGAGCCAACCCAGTTCGAAGACAACGGTGCGGTGCTAGGCAATCTGTGGGACTTCAAGACGTATGGGCGAAGCGGTCTCCCGGTGAGCGATTTGTTTCCGTTCGTCGGCGGTTGCGCGGACGATCTCTGCGTGATCCGTTCCATGGTTTCCAACTTTTCCGAGCACAACGCCGCCAACTATTTCCTGCACTGCGGCAGCGGCATGGCGGGCCGGCCGAGCATGGGCGCCTGGGCCACCTACGGGTTGGGTTCGGAGAATCGGGACCTGCCAGGGTATGTCGTCCTCGACGGCGGGCTGATTCCGTCCGGGGGCGTGGATTGTTTTGCGGCGGGTTTTTTGCCGGCGAGCTATCAGGCATCGCTGCTGCGCAATCAGTCGCCGGCGCTGGCCAACGTGCAACCGATGGAGGCAGAGGCGCGGTGGCAACAGAACAAACTCGCCGCGTTGCGCGCACTCGACGCCGGCACGATGGCCGATCTCGGCCGACCGGACGCGCTGGAGGCATCCATTCGCAATGCCGAACTGGCCTACCGGATGCAGATGGCCGTGCCCGAAGCGACCGAAATCGATGGCGAATCGGCAGCGACGCGGAATCTCTACGGGATGAACGCCGCGTTTGAGCACACCCGTTCGTATGGGCGTCAGTGCCTCGTCGCGCGGCGTTTGGTGGAGCGTGGCGTTCGTTTCATCGAGTTGACCTGCCCGCGCGCTCACGGCGGTCAGCGTTGGGACGCACACGGGGATCTCCGCAAGAACCATTCGCGGAATGCGCTCGCGATCGATCAGCCCATCGCCGGTCTCCTGACGGATCTCAAGGCGCGGGGTCTTCTGGACGAGACCCTGGTCGTTTGGTCGGGTGAATTTGGGCGCACGCCATTTGCCCAGGGCGGAAGTGACGGCCGCGATCACAATCCGTTCGGATTCAGCCTCTGGCTCGCGGGCGGCGGCATCCGGGGTGGAATGGTCTACGGCGCGACCGACGATTATGGTTACAAGGCGGTTGAGAACAAAGTCGAGATCCATGATCTGCACGCCACCATGCTCCATCTGCTCGGCTTGGATCATGAACGTCTGACTTACCGGTTTGGCGGCCGCGACTACCGGTTGACCGATGTGCATGGCCACGTGGTCAGAGCCGTCCTTTCTTGAGGTCCAACCGAGCAACACCTCGAGCACCCGGCGACTCATCCATCGGCCCTCCATCTAAAGGAAGGCATCATTTCAGTCGTGATTAACCCGACTGGATGCCCACGGGACGCTTGCCGGTGTCCTCTTCCCCGCTTGCAGCCACAGCCTGACCCTCGCTACCCACTCAGCAGCGCTGGAGCGCACTTGTCCCGCCGTCGCTGCTTCTAACCGAAGGCGGACGGAGAAGCCGTTCGCGCCTTCGCGAAGCGAAGCAGCTCGCATGTTGTTCTGGTTCTCAGAGCTCTGGTTAGGCATCATCTCCTCCAGTAAACCCCTCTGCCTCGAATTTGTCAGTGCCGGGAACTCGACTGAACGCCGAGCCAAAGGGCGCGTCAAGAAACGGAATGATGGCCGGGTCGTAATTGCAAATCGTGTTCACCTCGTGGATGGCGAAATTGCCGGGCGTGTCTGCATACTCCTGCGACTCGTCTCCTGCGAAAAACCGCCAACCACTGTCGACGTCCTTGTCTGGCTGTTCGCGATACATGTAGCCAATCGGTGCGCCGTCCACTGTGATGCGGTCCGACGAGAAGCAACCTCCCATGTTTGGGATGAGCCGCCGAATCTGGTCTCCGGGAATCTTGAATGCCTTGTCGCGCGGATTCATGGGAGATGCCTAACGACCAATATAGGTTATCCGAAGTTGTAGATGGTTGGCGAGGTGAGCGGAGCGAGGCTCACACCTCGCCAACGGTGAACAACCTCGTCGCCAAATCATATTTTCCAGAAATCATGATCGAACTCTTTTGCCATCCTAGGCCATGATCGCATCCGGTTTCTCACGGCGGCAGGTGAGGTCTGCGAACAACAAGTCGCTTGAACGACTTTTTGTCCCGGCGAAGCTCTGGGCGAAGCCGGATGAGCTTTATCGACCGGCCTGCCGGACGGGCTTGGCTCTCCAACGGCTCCTCAGAGGCTGTTTCTACTTCTAGAAGGACTCTTTTCTATTGCCGTCGCTCGGTCAAGCCTGCGGGAGGCCTTCAACATCAACTCCATTCCAATCCGTGAACACTCCTCTGCTCTTCGACCTGGTCATCGGCCTCGATCGCTCTGTCCCCAAAACCTCTCCGAAGACCGCCAAGCACCGAATCTCCGCGTTCGATGCAAACCTTTGCAGGAGCATGGATCGAGGTCGGCTGGTTCGTCTCGAATCCCAACGGGATTCCGTCCTTCAGCCCGGGGTTGTGCCGCGTCCCCGCGGACCTACCCCGGATCACCTGCGTGTGTGAAATCCAACCCCAATGGGGTTGCAGCATGCGAGTCACAGGCCCCGAGGCAACTTTCCAAGCCGAGCGCAACCCCGTTGGGGTTGGGATCGGTGGGGGCCTTGTTCCCCGGGGTAGCCCCGCCTCGGCGGGCCAACCCCGGGCTCGAGGACATAACGCCGTTGGCGTTTCTGCTCTCCGCCGAACGTCGCAGCTCAGCGACGAGTCGTTCAGCACGCCCGCCACAAAGAATCCAACCCGAGAGCTCTGCCCAAGTCCCAAGAGAACTTCCACCCTGCTCGAGTCTTCTCGGTCCAACCAGTTCGTCAGGCTGTCCACGATGAGGCGCCGTGAATGGCGCGGTCCGAGGATTGCGGTTGCGCGCCTGGGGGAATCGCGGGGCGATAGGCTTGGCACCGCCTCGCAGGCTGGGCAGCCTGCGGCACAGCAGACAGGGCTGTCTGCGTTACGGGGGAAGCCTGGAGCGTTATTCGGGACGGGTTGGGAATCCACGCGGATGGGTTGTCCACGTTGAAGCGCCATGAACGGCGCGGTCCGGATATGGCGGTCTCACACCTGGGGGAATTGCGCGGCAACCCGAGATCTCTGTCCCAGGGAACTTCTCCCCTCGACGTTTTCTTTGCGTCCTTCGCGTCCTTTGCGTGAGGA
>VHDF01000150.1 GCA_016871495.1 Verrucomicrobiota bacterium
AACCGCATCCGTCGCGCCACCTGAGTAAAGATGTTCCATGTCACGCCCCCAAAAACGGCGGGAAATGAAACGAAAACTGTTACCCATGTCTATGCTCACTTTGTTACCCATGTCTTTGCCACGTGCCAGGGGTTGGCTGAGCATGCCCCTCTCTCCGGCTCTCTCCCCCAGAAAATCCATACTTCACGGCGTGGAGGCCCTGGCGGTCAGACCCGGATCCAACCCACCGACCCATCCTGACATCCGACCGCCAGGGCCGTCTGGTCGGGTGACCATTTGAGACAGAGAATACCGGACTGAAAGCCGAAGGCACGGAGGGGCCGGTCGACAGGTTCGGGTTTCGACCCCGGCCAACGTGATTTCGCGGGGTTCCAGAGGAACACTTTGCCCGATGCACACCCGGAAGCCAAAAGTTCACCGGTTTTCTGAAAGGCCAGCGCGCTGATCAAGCCGGGGTGTCCGGCACATTGAAGGGGAATGGTGCCGGCAGGACCCCGTCCGCGAACATCCCAGACCGTGATCATGTCACCGCCGCCGGACGCCAGGAACCGGGCTCCGGAATCCCAGGCCAGGTGCTTCACCTTCGATGGATATCCACTCATCCGAAGCGGCTCCTCGCCCGCCGAGGGAAGCCGGAAGAACTGGATGGTGTTCTCCTGCGTGCCGGCTCCAATGGCACGTCCATTCGGGCTCAACGCCAGGGACACGAAACTGGCCTTCAAGGAAATCTCCTCATACGGCTGGTTCTCTCCGAGACGGAAGCACCGGATCTTCCCGTAACACGATGTGGCCACTCCCTTGGAATCCGCACGCCATTCCAGTCCGGAGACAGTGCTCTCGTGGTTTTGGAACTCGAACAGCGACTCTCCCGCAGAGTTCCAGATCCGGAGTGTCTTTCCAGCTCCCGTTGCGAGGTTGCGACCGTTGGGTGAAAAAGTCACATGCTCCACCCACGAACCTCCTGCCTGCTCCGACCGCAGAGGATCGTCGGAGCCCGGAGACCACCATCGCACCGTTCCATCCTGCCCCCCGGTGGCAAACACGTCCTCGGTCGCCGACCAGCCCACCGCAAGCACCCCGCCGGCGTGCGCTTTCCACTGCCGGCACCGCTTGCCCGAAGCCACGTCAAATATCCCGCAGGGACCGCTGATGCCCGCCGCAGCGATGTAACGCCCGTCACCGGACCAGTCCAACCCCAGCACGGGATCTCCCAACTCAGCACGAATCAGTTCCATAGGCGGTTGCTCACACAAGACAGGATCGAAAACCCGACTCCAGTTCGGCGCGGTTCAGATTCTTTCCGATGAACACGATCTGCGTCTGTCGCTCGGACTCGGTTTTCCAGGGTCTGTCGGGTTTGCCATCCAGGAGCATGTGAACGCCCTGGAACACAAAGCGATCCTTCACCCCCGCCAGGTTGACGATTCCTTTCATGCGGTAGATGTCGGTACCCTTGTCCCTCAGCAGCCCGCCCAGCCACTCATCGAAACGTTTAGGATCGAGGGAACGCGCCTCGCGGAAGCCGACGGAGGACACGCTTTGATCGTGGGAATGGTTGGGCGCAAACGTCTCCGAACTTGTGGGAAACACCCGTTGCCCATTCCGGGACACCTGCATGCTGAACTCGTCGGGATGATGCTGCGTAAACACTCCGCAAGTTCCCGGCAGGCCAGGTTCCAACAGAAATCGCCCGCCGCGCCCCTCCCCGAACGCAAGCTGGTGAAGTTCCCCACCGGCGAAAAGACTGGCTCCGGGTTCTTGTTTTCGCGGCTCGCCCGAAAACACCTCTACCGCCTTTTGCAGTGTGGCCTTCCAGCTGCCCTCCGAGGCATCCAACATCGGTAGCACGACCATGTCCATGGAGGGATCGGGCCCGGGCTGGAACTCGAGCACATGCGTCCCCGCATCGAGTCGATAGAACCCGGCCCATTCGAACGGCATCTCGGGTTTCAGAAAGTCAGGAGCGGAGGCGAGGGTGTTCTGGAGATCGAAAGCCCGGATGTCGAGGATTTGATCCAGGGGCACTTTCGCATTGTGGGTGCGGTGAATCCGTGTCACGGCGTTGACGGATCGGATTTTGGCTTCGAGGGACTTGAGCGTGGCTTCGTCCACCAGATCCGTCTTGTTGACCAGCGTGACGTCGGCGAACGCCAGCTGCTCCTGGCATTCCGGGCTGGCCTCGAGGTGCTGCCAGACATGTTTCGCGTCCACCATGGTCACAATGGCATCCAGGCGGAACGCAGACTTCATATCGTCATCAACGAAGAACGTCTGGGCCACGGGTGCCGGGTCGGCAAGGCCGGTCGTCTCAATCAACACGGCATCCAGCCGGTCCTTGCGCTTCATGAGATTCCCGAGGATGCGAATGAGATCGCCACGGACGGTGCAGCAGATGCAGCCGTTGTTCATCTCGAAGATCTCCTCATCGGCACCGATGACGAGCTCATTGTCGATGCCGATCTCGCCGAATTCGTTCTCGATGACCGCAATGCGTTTTCCATGGTTCTCGCTGAGGATACGGTTGAGCAGCGTGGTTTTTCCCGAACCGAGAAAGCCGGTCAGGACCGTGACGGGGATGGTATTGGATGGGTTCATAGGTTTAATGGATGGTGTGGGGCTGGTGCGAAACGGAGCTCGAACACGACACTGGCGAGTTACCACACGACACCACGCTTGCGTTTAGTATGACCAAACGCGATTCTGACAGCGTATGGTAAATCGTGAATTTTGGCGAAAACAGGTCGAGCAGCTTTGGGAGAGGCGTAGCATCGTCTGGCTGAAAGGGGTCCGCCGTGCAGGGAAAACCTCCCTCGCGCAAACGCTTGGGCAGATTGAATACTTCGACTGTGAACTCCCTCGTGTGCGGCGCACGATGGATGACCCAGAGGAGTTTCTGACCGGCTTGCACGGCAAGCGCATGATGACGGCGGGTTGAATGAAGGGCAGGCCGCGTGTTCATGTGTTTGAAAGGCTTGCATGGGAGAGCCGCCGGTCCCGGTGGCGGCGAACGAGATAGGCGATGACAAAGAGGGCGAATGCGGTAAGCACGATCGCAGGGCCGGGCGGAACGTCCGCGCTGTTGGAAATCCCTAGTCCCGTCAATGTGCTCGTGAGAGCCACCCCGAGGGACAGCGACGTGATGACGCCCATGTTCCGGCCCAACAAGGTGCTGACCGCCCCGGGCAGGACAAGCATGGCGGTGACCAGGAGGACGCCGACGACCCGCGTCGAGAGAATCACCGTAGCGGCGATGAGCAGAATGAGCGCGTAGCGCAGCACTCCCGTGGGCACTCCGCTGGCGAGTGCGAGTTCCTCATCGAACGTCCACTGCCCCAGCCACCGCCAGCAGGCGAGCACGAGCGTGAGAGCCAGAAGTGCCAGTCCGGCGAGAAGCCAGCACTCGAGCGGATTCACCGCAAGCAGACTTCCGAAGAAGAAGTGTTCGAGGTGCCCCGAATACCGCTGGCGAAGGGAGAGCAGGAGGATACCCAGCGCGAACGCCGCGACGTAGCACGCACCCACTGCCGTGTCGGAGTGCACGCGCTGGCCGCCCGAGAAATACGCAATCGCTGCGGCCACCAAACATGTAAAAACAAAACTCACCGCATAGCTGGCAAGAGAGGGCGCGGGACCGTTTGCCAGCAGGAACATGCCCAGAGCGAGTCCCCCCAAACTCGCATGAGCAAGACCGTCAGCGGAAAAGGACAGCCGGCGCAGCACGACGAACGGCGAAAGGATTCCGCAGGTAAGGCTCATCAGCAATCCGGCGATGAGAGCGCGAGTGATAAAACCGTACTCCAGGAAGGCATCGAGCGCGGCGAGTTTCATGAACAGGGCTTCCCTCCGTGCAAATGAGTGTGTGACGAACTGATACGTGGGTCCCCGACCTGGTATCGCTCCAGTTCACAACGGTAGGCGTCGAGCACGGTGTGCTGCTCCAGCGCATCCGCAGCGCCATGCCAGTGCAGCGTGACGCCGAGGCATGCGATGCGATGGGCGTATTGGGTGATGAGCGGGATGTCGTGGCTGACCAGGACGATGGTGATGCCTTGAGCGGACAGCTCCTGCAGAATGACGCAGAACTGTCGCTGACCTTCGGTATCGACCCCCGCCGTCGGCTCATCAAGCAACAGGACGGCAGGCGAGTCCATCAACGCCCGAGCAAGCAGACAGCGTCGCTGCTGGCCGCCTGAGAGGTGAACGAACGGTTTGTCCTGGTGCTCGCCCAACCCGACCCGGTCCAGCAATTCCTCCGCACGCGTCAGGGTCTCGCGCCGCGCTGCACCGAACAAGGGCCACGCACCGGAGCGACCTTGTTTCACAATCTCCCGCGTGCTCAACGGATAACTCCGGTCCAGGCCCCCGCGCTGCGGCACATAGCCGATGTGTGGTCTCCCGCCATCGGCGGCATGTTCCCAGCGAACCCGTCCCGCACTGGTCGGCACCACGCCCAGTAGCACCCGCAGCAGCGAGGTCTTGCCGCCACCATTCGGTCCGATAACGCCGAGGAACTCGCCCGACGCGACCGTCAGGCTGATGTCCTGCAAAATGCGGCGCCCCGCGAGGTCGAGGGTAAGATTCTCGACCTCAAGCAAGGATTGAGGACAGGAAGTCATCACGCTTCAGGGTTCGGTGAGCACGCGGCGCAAGGTTTCGAGATTGAGGCGCTGGCGTTCGAAGTAGGTGGCCTGCGGCGCCTCCGGCAGGATCGTTTCACACGGGTCCAGCCGTTCGACGCGGCTGCCTATATCCTTCGCAATCACCTGGGCCAGCCGGTCGGGTAGCTGCGGCTCGGCGAAGATGACCTTCATCTTCAGCCGGCGCATCAGGTCCACGAGCTGGCGCAGATACGCAGCGGACGGTTCGTCGCCCGGGAACAATTCGATGACCCCAACGGTTTCAAGCCGGTAGCGGGCGCAGAGATATGCGAAGGCCCCATGGAATGTGACGAGCTCCCGGCGCTTCACATCCGCCAGCTTCGCGGTGAATTCCTGGTCCAGCTTCTGCAGTTCGCCAATCAGGGCATCCCGCCGCGAAAACACCGCCTCGCGGTGCTGGGGCGCAATCTCGGCCATCTCGGATGCGATCCGTTGTACGATTTGTTGAGCCAAAACCGGATCGAGCCATACATGAGGGTCGACCTCGTTCTCATCATGCTCATGGGAGTGTCCATGAGCTCCATGCGCATGCTCGGTGGATCCGCCGAGGGTGGCTTTTCCGACACGTCTGGGTGCGATGCCCAGGCTGGCGACGGTGACCCGTGTCCGACGCTCGCTCGCCGCAAGCTTTTCCACCCAGCCATCCATCCCAAGGCCGAGGAGCAACACGAGTTGTGCGCTCGCAACCGTTTGAGCAGCGCGGGGACTGGCGTCCATCGCGTGAGGATCGCCGCCGGGCGGCGTGAGACAAACGACATTGAAGTTCGTCCCGCCCAGTGTCCGCGCGAAATCGAAGAGCGGAAAGAAACTGGTGACGACGAGCGGGCGTGGATCGCCCGCCGTCTCTTGTTGACGGCAGCCGGTGCAGACGAGCGCGGCGACGACGCAGATCAGGATGAGATCAAGCGCGCTACGTCTCCGACGTCCAGGTGCGGCCCCTTCGCCTCGGACGAGCCATCGGATGAAATTTGACATTCGAGCGTCCATGGAGAGAGAAGTTCAATTCGAGAAGACCAAGTCGGTCGCATCCATCTGGTAAATCCCGATCAGGAAGCCGTCCTCGCGCATCTCACCGACGCGCAGCGTGCCGAAACAGGTCACGGGCTGGCGGAGCTTCGGTTTCACGCCCTGGAGCGAGCGCACCAGCACCCAGTGGTTCAGACGCGGCGTCTTGCCGAAGCAGCAATCCGCCTGGTCACGG
>VHDF01000151.1 GCA_016871495.1 Verrucomicrobiota bacterium
TTGAACTTGCGGCATTCACCTATTCACCGCCACCACCCCCATCCTTGAAAGTCGAAAATGTCCCTCTTGGTCTCAATTCCATTCCACTCCACCCAATCTTTCCCCGCATGAGGTCAGGATGTCTGAGGCTGGCTCGCGCCGACATTTCACTCCACGCCGTCCGCTGCATCTCCGGAAGTCCAGCGCAAGGGGTGTGGGTGGTCACCGACGATTTCCATTTGGTGAACATCCGACAGGGCCAGACCAGGGTTTCCAAGCGCGCGCAGGTTCCCGCGGGATTTCGCCCCACCTGCTGCCATCTCGGCCCCAGCGGCACGTTGTGGATGGGAGTGTCTCAAGGCCGGGTGCTTCCCTTTCGCGATGGCGAACCGGCTCGAAAATTCGAGTCCCAAGGGCTCTTTTCTTCAGACGTTTTGAGCCTCTTGGAAGACAAACAGGGAACCCACTGGGCGGGCGTTTCACGCTTCGGATTGCACCGGCTCGTGCCAAGCCCAGTCCGGCTTTTCGAAGTCAAAGCGGACGGACCCTCCTCCAGTGTCCGGAGTGTGCTTGAACTTCCTGACCAGACGATCGTGCTGGGCATGGAGAACGGAGGCCTTTGCCGATTCGTGAACGAGGAAATCGTTCCCCATCCGGTCGAAGGCCTCGCGGACACCGCCACGGTGCTGGCCTTGGAACTCGATCACCAGCAACGTTTGCTGCTTGGAGTCCTGGGCTCGGGGTTAATGCGCGTGGACGGCAAACTCGTGGAGAAATGGAATCCGAACCAACATCCGGGGCTCGCGGATGTCCGCGCGATGCTCCTCAATCCCGATGGATCCGTGTGGTTGGGAACCCGCTATCACGGCCTCCTCCTTATGGAGGGGAGCCGAATCTCGGAAGCCGGCAAGGCATGGGGAGTTGAAGCGCGCGAAGTGCGCTTCCTGTTTCGTTCGCGCCGAGGGGAAGTCTACGCAGGCTCGCACGATCAAGGCCTCTTCATCCTCAGGAAGGAACGATCCCGGTTCGAGCCGGTGCGTTCCCAAACGGGGAACGACGTCGTGCCGGTGAGATGGATCTGCGAGGACCCCGAAAGCGAGATTTGGGTTGGAACGATGGGACGCGGTTTCGGGGTCGTGGGGGCGGACGGGTTGCGAACCTCGACCCTTGAGGACATGGGTTCGGACGATATTGTCAATCAAATCTTCCATGACCAGGCAGGCCAGGTCTGGCTCGCGGGCAAATTCCGCGTCTTTCGCACGGACGCAAGGGTTGCGAAAGCCGCGTGCTTGAATCCCGCGGTCAAACCCACCTTCATCGACGTCGCGGAGGAATCCGTCTCCCGAAAGCTGGAAACAGCGTGGCTCCATCGTCGCGAGCGCGGATTCAACGAACTCGGCGAGGACTCGGTCTCTCTCTTGCCTCGTTGCAACGGCGGCAGCCGGCAGGCAGGCCGTTTGCTCTCGAGTGGACACTTTGCGCTGGGCACCAAGCACGGCTTGATGCTGGTCTTTCCGGCCAGCGAGATCGAAGCAGCTTTGGATCACCGGGTTCGCATCGAGAAGGTCCTCGTGGACGATCGATTCGTACCTTTGAGCGATTCGATGGAACTGGGACCGGGACGGGGATCGGTTTCCTTCGAATTTACTTCGCTGGGGTTGCGCCATTCCCGGCGCACTGAGTTTCAGTATCGGCTGGAGGGCCTGGATGATGACTGGCGTGCTTCGCCGATCTCCAAGATCGCGCATTATACTCATGTCCCCCCGGGTGCCTATCAATTCCTGGTGCGGGCGCGCCCCCTTGGCGGCGAGTGGTCTCCGCCCACCTCACTTGCTCTCGTCATGCACCCGCACTTTTATCAAACGAAAGTGTTCTTCGTGTCGGGGATCTTTGGCTTGGCCGGTTTTGTCTTTGGGGCCCATCGATATCTCATGGGCCGCCAGAAAGATTCTTTGGAACTCAGTCAATTGCGACAGGTGGAGAAAGCGCGGTGGAAGATCTCCCGTGATTTGCATGACGATTCAGGTGCCAGCGTGACCCGGATTCTGTCCCAGATCGAATCCTTGCCGCAGAACCCGTCTGGCGCGGCGTGGCGATCACTCGCGGCTTCCGTCAAGGGCTTGAGGCGCGCGATGAATGAAATCATTTGGACCACCTCACCCCGCCACGATTCACTCGAAAGCCTGATTACCCAAATCTCCTCGCTGGTCCAGGAACTTTGCGATGGATCCGGCCTCCATCTCCAACTGTCCGTTCCCGCGGTCGTCCCGGAAAGGGGATTGACCGCCGAGGCGCGGCACCACTGCTATCTCGCCGCCAAAGAAGCGTTCGCCAATATTCTGAAGCACGCGCGATGCCAGCACGTGAACTTCACCTGTACCCTGACTGAGGCCGAATTACACATCGAAATCTCGGATGAAGGGTGCGGGTTCGAATCCATCCAACCCAACCGAGGCAACGGCCAGCAGAACATGGATTCCCGTCTCGCTGAAGTCGGGGGCGTCTGCCGGGTCCAATCCAGACCTGGAGGCGGCACTTGCGTCTTTTTTAGCCTGCCGCTTGACCGAAATTCCAAGCCCGGCTCCATCGATCAAAACCGGCACTTAACCCTGGCCCCAAGGTAAGGCACACGACGTGGGCGCTCCATGGGGCCTCGCATCATCCAGGCTTCGGGAGGTGGATGCTCTGCAGGATCCGCTCGCATTGAAGGAAAAGGTTTTTCAGGGAGCCTTCGTTCCAAATCACGAAGTCCGCCCGTTCTTGTTTACTCTGCGCAGGCCATTGAGCGGCCACGCGCCGTTCGATTTCCTCAACCGTCCAACCGCGCGCCCTGAGTCTCTCGGTCTGCAGTCTGGATCCGCACCCGACGGCAATCACCCCATTGAAAAGCCGCTCTGCCTGGGTCTCAAAAAGAAGCGGAATCACTACCATGGCCACGCTCTCCCCGGCGCGTTCCAAGGCGGCCAGTTTCCTCATCCAGTTCTCTCTGATGCGGGGATGCAGAATCGCCTCCAGCCTCTGGCGAGCCGAATCCGAAACAAACACTTCCGAAGCCAGTGCTTTGCGATCCAAACTCCCATCCGGACGTCGCATCGCCGGGCCAAAATCGCTGAAGATCTCCTCCAAAGCGGCTTGCCCCGGCTCGACCAACTCACGGGCAAGGACGTCGGTATCGATCACGCACACTCCGTGCTCCGCAAACCAGGCTGCGGCCGTCGACTTCCCCGCCCCGATCCCTCCGGTCAACCCCAGCCTGATCATCGAGTCACCGCCCGATAGTACAAAGCCGGACGCGTGGTCGAAAAACTGTCCACAAACTGAATGACGCCTGTGTCCGAAGATCGAGTCGCGACCGGCAGCCAGACCACGAGGTCGCTGCTCACCTCGATTTCATAGCTTCGGTGGGGATACCCCACGACGGTGACTTGAAGTGTCCGGTTGGGAAGCCGCGTCGCCGTCACCCTGGCGGCCAAATCCGAAACGCGGACAGGTGCCACCGGCAGATAGGGATTATCCAGAAACGCGGCGTCCTCTTCCTCGCTGAAGTTCGGATCCTTGGCGTAAACCCATTCCAGACGGTTTGTCCCGGCGGGCACGGCGAAAGTGAAATTGGTCCAGCCAATCCGCCCTGACCAGCGTTGTAATCGCTGACCATTCAAATGGAATTCCAGGAAATCCCACCCCTCCTCGCTGCTCACGCGGAAATCGAACGCGGCGGTGCCGGCGACCATGTTGGTCTCGATGCGCAATCCGCTCCTCTCCCCATCGCGAACAGCGCCGGAGCGCGCGGAAAACTTGCCCGTAAACACCTCGTTGGTTTGCACCGTCCACGGGGCTCCCGAGGACTGCCGCCAAGCCAACCGGGTCAATCCCCCCGACTCGAAATCTTCGGTCACGTTCGTCAAGCTGGGACGAAAGCGCGCGGTCAACGCGAGGTGGTTGTTCATGGTCACCACCAGCGGGTTCTGCCCGCTCGAATTCCCATCCCAACCGGCAAACTCGTAGTTTAGATCGGGGGTGGCCGTCAGTGTCACCCTCGATCCTGCGGGATAAACCGAGGAAGGCGGGGAGACGGATCCTCCCGGCAACGCCCCCGACGTCAAGGTGTAGAACTGGCCCGGTGTGGGAGCAATGAATGTGTATTGAAGATTGAAGGTTCCGGTGGCGGCACCATAACCATCCACCACCACGAAGTAAGTCTGGTTCGAAGTCACCTGTTGGGAAAGGAAACTGAACTTGCTGCCCTGAAACGCATCGTCATTCGAGGCCACCTCTTGCAGGTTGGTCAGGCTGTCTCCCGTGTACATCCCAAGAATCGTGTCGAACGTGGAAGTCTCCGTGGACAGATTGAGCACCCCTGAAGATGGGGCGCGAAACGTGAACCATACGGACCGGCCCCCTTCATTTCCCGCGTGCAAGGGCTCGCCCAACTCCTTGCCGGCCGCGTGATTGGTCCAGGTCATCAATCCTCCCACGCCGGTCAGGGCACGCGCACTGGCAAAATAGTCATTGGTCGGACTGATGTACCGCACCACGACGGAATCCGCGGCGCTTTCGTTGCCGGCAAAATCGATGGCGATTGCGCGAACCAGGTTCGTGCCGGGCGGCAATAATACGCTGCCGGTCCATGTGCCCGAGCCCTGCGCGTTGGTTCGCGTTCCGTTGTTCACCACCAGCACCACGTTCGAAATGCCGGAATCGAGCGTGCCGTCCCGCGCGGTGCCACTCAGCGTCAGAAACTCGGATCCCACCAGCGTTTCGCGCACCGGACTGTTGATCAAGACGATCGGGGGGCGAACATCGGGCGTTGTCCCGGGCGTCACTCGCAGCCGGATGTTGCCCACCGCGTTGGAGTCCGCGCCGGACACCGAGATGCGGTAGGTTGTGCCCCGCACCGCGTTGAAGGCCACGTTGGCTTGCAACCGGTTTAACACATCATTGGTGGAAGACGCGACCGGCAAGAGATCCCCCACCCCGCTGCCCGTGTAAACCGCGAGCACCGGATTGAAGGCGCTGCCCGCCGTATCGATCGGCACGTTCGTGTTGGCTCCGGCTGACCACGTCCACCACACGGAGGCCGCCGAACCCGGCATGCGGGCATGAAGCGGCTCCCGGGGTTCCACATTGGCGAGATTGTTACTGCCCACGCCCACGCCTCCGATGGGGTCAATCTTAAAAGCGTTCACGAACATGTTGTTCTGGGGTCGCGGAAAACCCGGTAAACCAGCGCGAAATTCGTGGAGACGATCAGCTGATTCGTGTCGACCACGGGCGCGTTGGTCAGGGTCAAATCCTCCGCGCGGACACTCATCCGCAACGTGAGAAGAAAACCATTGCTCGTCGCGGGCGTAATCAGGTTCGAAACATAACGCACTTCGTTGGTGGGTTCGCCCGCCAGCGGCGCTCGAGGACGAAAGTTCATTCGAAAATCCGAACCGACGATATTGGTGTTAAACAGATTCGTCCCAATCATGTTCGTGCTGATCAGATTGGTGTCGACCAGCCCAAAGATCAGCACATTGGTGAAGGCGTCGGGAGTCCTGAAGATGATCGCAATCGAATTGGTGGTTTCGGCGATGAGAATCGTGTTCGTCCCGGGAACCACCCCCACATCCAAAGGTGCGTTCGTGATGGCTTGGGCCTGAAGAGGGCGCACTGGAATGACGAGCAGGAAGATGAAGCTGGTCAGGAAGAAAAGGATCCTCGCCATGCGAAGAGCCTAGGCAGTCCCCGAACCCCGCACAATGGAAATCAAGCCCAGGGTGCGCACTCGTTCCATGAGCAAATAGGCGAAAGCCGACAGCCACAGCCGCAGTTGATTGCTGGCCATATGATGAGTGCTCATGCGATCGGCGTGCAAGTCGAGCACCTGTTGCTTG
>VHDF01000152.1 GCA_016871495.1 Verrucomicrobiota bacterium
GGCGGGAATCCTTACTGCGTCGCATCTGAAGGGTTTAATTTCTTGCGATAATACCCCGGAACGGTCAGGCTCGGTTCCCGCCATGAAAAAGCAAATTCCTATTAGTGAAAGGGATGACGGGCAAGACCACACTCTGGGAGCGATCGACCCATGTGCCGCTGATGTTTGCCGGGCCCGGTGTGACCCGCGCCGCGAAGTGCGGGCAACCGGCCGAGTTGCTCGACATCTACCCGACATTGGTCGAACTGTGTGGTCTGCCACCGAAGGCGGGCCTCGAAGGGCACAGCCTTGGGCCCCAACTGAAAACCGCCAAAACTCCCCGGCCTTGGCCGGCGATCACCACCCACAACGTTGGCAACCATGCCGTCCGCTCCGAGCACTGGCGTTACATCCGCTACGCCAACGGGGCGGAGGAACTCTACGATCTACGAGTCGATCCGAACGAGTGGACCAATCTCGCCACCAACCCGAAGCAGGCCGACGTAATTCGCGAGCACGCACAGTGGTTGCCGAAAGTCAATGCGCCGCCCGTGCCCGGGAGCGCCCATCGGGTGCTCGTTCAGGAAAACGGCCAATGGCTGTGGGAAGGCAAACCGATCCTCCCGGCGGAGAAAGAGGAATGAAGCTCTTGGCCTTAGGCGGCGTACGGTATCGCGTCGACCTTCGCTGCTCCCAATCTTAATCGTAATCTTCATCTGACTGTTAATCACCGCCGCGGGATGCTGCCGTCGGACGGCGGCACGCAGACCAAGAGAAAACCAAGATTTTCAGCAAGAATTATCCGTTCCCCGATACGGGAAGAAACTCGCTTGCTTTCGTTGTGAGCCTCCCGCCAAGTTGACGACATGCAATTTTCCCGCTTCGCAATTCGGATGACGGTATGCCTCGCCAGTCTTTGCTGGCTGACCAGCGCCGGCGTCCTCGCGGCGGCGGACGAACCACGCCCGCTCTTCGTGGAAGGCTACGCGGGTCGGGTCAGCTATGCTCCGGGCGAGGATCTCACCCTGCATGTGTCCACCAGCGCGGCGGCTTTCTCCGTCGAGATCGTGCGGCTCGGGGCGAAAGCCGAATCGGTTTGGTCATCCGCCTCGGTCGCGGGCCGCGAACATCCCGTGCCGGAGGATGCCTCGTCGCGCGGTTGCCACTGGCCGGCGGCGGTCACGCTGAAAATTCCCGCCGCGTGGCGCAGCGGTTACTACCAGGTGTCGTTGCGGGCGCGCGACGGTGGCGGGAAGTTCATTCAGCGCAACTCACGCACGGCGGAGGGTGGCTGTTACTTCGTCCTCCGGTCCGCCAACCCGGGCCAGGCTTCGAACATTCTGCTGCAGTTATCCACCCACACCTACAACGCCTACAACAACTGGGGTGGCTTCAGCCTCTATGCCTACCATGGTCGAGGCGGCAACCAGGGGCATCGCGTTTCCTACGAACGCCCGCCGGCGAGCCTGTTCAGCAATTGGGAGCAGCCGTTCGTCGAATGGGCGGAGCGCAATGGCTTCATTTTCGATTATGCGGCGAACGGCGATCTGGAGGCGCATCCGGAAATCCTGAAATCCTATCGCCTCGTGCTCAGTGTCGGGCATGATGAGTACTGGTCGGCGCCCATGCGGGACAATCTGGAACAGTTCATCGCCGACGGCGGCAACGTGGCGTTCTTCAGCGGCAACACCTGTTGCTGGCAGGTGCGCACCGAGGACGATGGTCAGGCCCTCACATGCTGGAAGCAAAATTATTTGTGGGATCCGATTTACGGGGCGCGCGACAGCCAGGCCACGCTCTCCACCCTATGGAGCCATCACCTGGTCAAGCGGCCCGAGAATCAACTCACGGGGGTCGGTTTTCTCTGGGGCGGTTATCACAAGAGTCACGGTCAACTCATGGATGGCAGCGGCGCTTACACCGTCCACCGACCGGACCACTGGCTTTTCGCGGGCACCGGACTGAAACGCGGTGATGCCTTCGGCGGCAAGGACACGATTGTCGGCTACGAGTGCGATGGTTGCGAACTGGAGTGGAAAGATGGCCTGCCTGCCCCCACCTATCGCGACGGCACCCCGAGCACGTTCACCGTGTTGGGCACCGCGCCCGCCCAATGGCATCCCGATGACTGCCAGTGGTACGAGCAATGGGAGAATGGCCGCAAAGGCAACGCCGTGCTGGGCGTTTACACGCGGGGTGGCACGGTGTTTACCTGCGGCAGCACCGATTGGGCCCACGGCCTGCGCGGCGGCGATGTCATCGTGGATCGCATCACCCGCAACGTGCTGGAGAAATTGGGGAGATGAACGTACGACCACCCCGGCGATGTTGGGGCCCTGCCTTCGTGGCGGCGCTGATGCTCGGCAGCCGGGCCGTGGCGCAACCCGTCACGCCTGACACCTTGCTGCACGATTTCGACCATGACGGCACCAAGGAAAAGCTGATCAGTCGGGCGGGGGTGTCCGAAATCCAGCAATTGGATGCGACGCGGAAGACGTGGGTTAAAGCCGATTACACCCTGCCCGAAAGCGTCGGGTTGGTGGACGCCGCCGGCAAAGACGCCGGGCTGCGGTTCGTGGATCTGAACGGCGACGGCTTCGATGACCTGCTGTTCTCGAACCCGGAGCGCTTCGCTATTTACCTGTGGTCAAAGGAGGTGCGCCTTGACCTCGGCTGGACGCGCGGGTGGTCGCAGTTCGTCCGGGCCGGCCCGAGAACCGGTGCCGCCAACGAGCCGCCTTCGGTCGTCGGCGCGGAGGTGCGCATCGAAAATGGCCAGTTGACCATCACGCGACCGGCCGGCGACGGGAAGCCCGTCACCGTCGAGCGGCGGTCGGCGAAGGCACTGATCGCCTTCGACATGCCACCCCCGAAATCGCCGGCGGAAGCGCTGGCCAGTTTCCGTGTCCGCCCGGGGTTTCGCGTCGAGCTGGTCGCCGCGGAGCCACTGGTGATGGATCCCATCGCGTTTGAATGGGGCGCGGATGGTCGGCTCTGGGTGGTGGAGATGCGCGACTATCCGCTGGGCCTCGATGGCCAGGGGAAGCCCGGCGGCGTGGTGAAGGTGTTAACCGACACGGATGGCGATGGTCGTTACGACAAGGAGACGACATTTCTCGAAGGAGTGGCCTTCCCATCCAGCGTGATGCCGTGGCGCAAGGGCGCGCTCATCGCGGCGGCACCAGATTTATTTTACGCGGAGGACACCGACGGCGACGGCCGGGCGGACGTGCGCAAGGTGTTGTTCACCGGATTCGTGGAGGGCAATCAACAGCACCGGCTCAATGGTTTCGAGTGGGGGCTCGACGGCTGGATCTACGCCGCAAACGGTGACAGCGGCGGCAAAGTGAAATCACTCGCCACCGGAAAAACCATTTCCATCAGCGGCCGGGACATCCGTTTCCGACCGGACACCGGTGAGATCGAGACGGTGTCCGCGCAAACGCAGTTTGCCCGGCGGCGTGACGATTGGGGCAACTGGTTTGGGAACAACAATCCCACCTGGCTCTGGCACGTCACCTTGCCCGAACATTATCTCCGGCGTAATCCCCAGCTGGCCGTGAAGCGCGTGCTGCATGTGCTGGCCAACTACGAAGATTCCACCCGCGTTTTCCCCGCCAGTGCGGCGATGGTACGCCCGAATCAGCCATGGTCGCTCAATCATGTCACGAGCGGGTGCAGCCCGTGTCCCTACCGCGACGAGCTGTTCGGCCCGGAGTTTGCCACCACCGTCTTCGCCAGTGAGCCGGTGCACAATGTCGTTCACCGCGAAGTCCTGGTGCGGGACGGCGCCGGTTTCACCAGCCATCGCGCCGCGGGCGAGGAACAAAGTGAATTCCTGGCGAGCACGGACAACTGGTTCCGGCCGATCATGACCAAGACCGGACCGGACGGCGCGCTCTACGTCGCCGACATGTATCGGTTTGTCCTCGAACACCCGGAGTGGATCTCACCGGAGATGCAAGCGCGGCTGGATCTGCGGGCGGGCGAAGACAAGGGACGCATTTACCGGGTGGTGCCCGAGGGTAAGCCGCGGCGGACCATCCCTAATCTGGCCGCCAAAAACACACACGATCTCGTCGCGGCGATGGACAGCGTGAACGGCTGGCAGCGCGACACCGCGATGCGCCTGCTCTTCGAGCGGGCCGACGCAGCGGCGAACGAGCCCCTCCGCGAGTTGCTGACTCTCACCCACGCGCCACAGGTTCGCCTGCAGGCCCTCGCCACCCTCGGCCTGCTCGGCGCGCTGACTCCGGAAATCGTGGTGGCCGCCCTCGCTGACCCGCATTTTGCCGTTCGCTGCGAGGCGCTCCGGCAAAGCGAATCTCAGGCCGGAAAAAGTGAGGCGTTGTTTCCCGCCGTTGCCGCCCTCGCGACCGACAGCGATGCCGCGGTCCGGTTGCAGGCCGCCTTTTCGCTCGGGGCCTGGCCGCCGGAAAAAAGTGAGCCGATACTCCGCCAACTTGCCGCGCGGGACGACGCGGATGAATTGTTACGGATCGCCATCATGTCATCGCTGCGACCCGACAGCGCGCTGTTCGCGCAGATGAAAGCCGCTGCGCCAATCCCCAAACCCGCCGCCACCAGCGTCGCTTTGACGCCCTCGTCCTCCGACCGCGCGCAAGTCATTGCCGGCTACGCGGGCGTCGGAAACCTGACGGGCGACGCCCAACGCGGGCAGCGGCAATTTCAGACCCTCTGCGTTCCCTGTCATCGGCTACGGGGTGAAGGGAATGAGGTCGGCGCCGATCTGGGCATGGTGGGCAACAAGCCGGTGGATTGGCTGGTCACCGCCATTCTCGATCCGAACCAGGCGGTCGAGGCCCGTTACCGGGCGTGGCGAATCACCCTCAAGTCGGGCGATGTGCTGGACGGCATTATCTCGGCCGAGACGGCGAACAATCTCGTCCTGCGCCTGGCCGGGGGCGTCGAGCATCCCGTGTTGCGCGGCGAGATCGCGGCGATGTCGCCCTCGCAACAATCCCTGATGCCCACCGGATTTGAATCCGCCTTGAAGCCACAGGACATGGCCGACCTCCTGCGCTGGTTGCGGTCGCCTTGATTAACACCAGCGCCGGACGTCAAAAATCGGCGCCTTTGACGTGCTGCCGTGCGCCGGAGGCGACCCAACCTTGGAATTGCTTCAACTTCAAAAGTGATTACCGTTCGCGCCGTGAGTTCGACTGCGGAATCCATTGGCATCATTGCCGGCAACCGTTCGCTCCCGCTGCTATTCGCCCGGCAAGCCCGGGCGGCGGGGGTGAAGCGCCTGGTGGCCGTGGCGTTCGAAGGCGAAACGGACCCGGCCATCGCCGCGCTGGTGGACGAAGTCGTGTGGGTGAAGGTGGGCCAGCTCGCCAAAATGATTGCCGCCTTCACCGATCGGGGTGTGAAACAATGCGTCATGCTCGGCCAGATCGCCCCGAAGAATCTCTATCACGTCCGCCCCGACCTCCGCGGCATGGCGGTCTTGTTCAAGCTGAAGGAACGGAATGCCCACACGATCTTTGGCGCCATTGCCGATGAATTGCAGAAGGACGGCGTGGAACTCATCGAAGCGACGCCGTGGTTGCAACCGCTGATGCCGGGCGCGGGATTCCAGCTCGGACGCAAATTATCCGCCGAGCAGCGCGAGGATGTGGCGTACGGTTTCGGCATCGCCAAAGAGATTTCGCGGCTGGAAATCGGCCAGCTGGTGGTGGTCAAGGCGGGCACGGTGCTGGCCGTGGAAGGATTTGAAGGCACCGACAAGTGCCTGGCGCGCGGCGGC
>VHDF01000153.1 GCA_016871495.1 Verrucomicrobiota bacterium
GCGAGCTGGCATGCGAAATAAATACATGACATATATAACATTGCAAGAGAACAATTCACATCTGATGCGTCCTGAAGCGGTTTTTTTGAATCGCTACCGAATTACCCGTGGATCAGGGTTGAACGTACGATTGAAATCAAAGCTCCTCCCGAGCGAGTGTTCGAGGCACTGGCCGACTATCGGACTTGGACTACCTGGTCTCCCTGGTTGATCGCCGAGCCAGAAGCGAAAGTCACCGTTTCCAGCAATCCTTCCTCGATCGGTTCGAGTTATACTTGGGCCGGTCAAGTGACCGGTGAAGGAAGAATTGAGCACAAGAAACTGGAACCCAATTGCTTGATCGAAGACGATCTGAATTTTCTCAAACCGTTCAAGTCCTATGCAAAAGTTGTCTTTCGACTGAACCCCTTCCATGACGGAACGAAAGTCAGTTGGTCGATGGATAGCAGCCTGCCATGGTTCATGTTCTGGATGGTCGGCATGATGAAGACCTTCATCGGGATGGACTATATGCGCGGTTTGGCGATGCTCAAAGAATGGATCGAAACCCGATCGATCACCTCCAAATCCATCGTCCACGGGATCGTGCAAGTCGGCCCGGTTCAGATGGCTGGAATCGCCTCATCGTGTGCGGTCGATCAAGTCGGGCAATCGATGGAGAAGGCTTTTGGTGCGGCTCAAGCCGAATTCAAACGGCTGGGTATCGCGATGGATGGAGAGATGATTTCAGTCTATACCGAGTTCCGTATCAGGGAGGGAGTTTTTGAGTATATCAGCGGATACATGATTCCAGCGAGCACTCGGATCCCAGCCGATTCGCAACTGAAGGTTTGGTCTCGGCCATCGGGTAAGGCGTTTCGCGTCGAGCATGCCGGCAGTTACCGGCATCTTGGAAATGGTTGGAGCGTGGCCAATCAAATCGCCCGATCTAAAAAACTGAAACAAGACCGGTCAGGAACCTATGAAATGTATCGTACGGTTCCGCCGACCCCAGAAGTTGAACTGGTGATCGATATCTAATTACCGTTGAAATAGGGTCGCATCTCAATCGTTGGCAAGTGAGCGAGGGTCGATGGGAGATGGACTCTGGTGAGACCGTTGCGAATCAACCTGGCGTGGGTGTGGTATCACGTCATAAACCGTGGCCACCGGCGAGGGACATCCTATCGGACGGACACCGTTCTCCTAATTTGCCAAACCACCCCGAGACATAGATCGTATTTTCTATCATGGCTTAGCCTGCGTTCATTCGGATTTGATTTTCTCCATCATCGCTTCACTTAACTCCATCGCCGCCATGCAATTCACATCCCACGTGCTTTCGCAGGCAGCGCCGAAATACAAAGTTGGCTTTACATTTTTTCCAAGGAGGAGAAACGGCGTGACGTGGCCGAACCGGTCGAAGTCAGCACTTTTCTCCGCCAGCGTTCCGGCCTGTTTCCAAGCCAATCCATCCTTGCTGGTGGCAAATTTCGTTCCCGCCCAGGATTCGAAAACCATCACATAGCCTTGGCCAAAACGCACTACATGCAATGCCGTGGCATCCTCGAAGATCGGCTCCGCTTTGCGTTCCCACTTCAGCCCATCATTCGATTCCGCATAGCCAACAAATTTTCGCGCAGAAGCAGACTTCGGAACATTCTGCGCCGGAGCATTGAGCGGCAATTCCTTGCACCCATCATACCACATTTTAAAAACGCCCTTTTCGTAAAGCACGGAGGGACGCCCAACCAACAAAGAATCCCAACCCGGTTTCAGGCTCGCGGGGAAGACGACACCTTTCTTTTCCCAATGCAGCCCATCCTGCGAAACAGCCAGCGCGATTTCATCAATCACATCCACCATCGCCACCGTGTAAAACATCCACCATCGGCCTTTCACGCGCACCAGCGAAGGATCGTTGACGTGATTGGCGGCAGGTTCTTCCAGCGCCACACCGAGTTGTTTCCACGTCTTGCCATCGGCGGATTGCGCGAGATGAATGCGGTCATGCCCATCCTTCCCCTGTCCGCCGAACCACATCCAATACTTGCCGCTGTGGAAATGAACGTCGGGCGCATAAACATTGCCTTTGCCGTGAACGCCGCTTTGTGTTTCGCGCTGGCCGGAAAACAAAAAATCGCCGTCGGCTTTTGCGAAGATAGACGAAAGCGTGAGAATGAAAAGACTCGTAGCAGCCGACGTGAGGAGGTTCATTATATTGATAGGAAATTGCTTTTTGACGCTCCGCGCGGAAAGCGTTAGGATGTCATGCGTCGGCTTCGATTCCGAACAGAGGGCATCCTGGGGGAGTTCGAACTCAGGCAACCGCGCAAGCGGCAACCGGAATTAGCGTCAGGATCAGGATGAGCGTGCGAATTGTATTCAGGGCAGGAACATGAATTCATTGCTGGCGAGCAACGCGTGCGACAACTGTTCCCAGCGGTTCAATTGGTCCGCGGTTGTGGGCTCAACGGGAGCCCGGAGAAATTCAAGTGCCAGCGAGGTTTCCTCCGCGGCTGGAGGTCGCCCATATGCCAGTCGCCATCCGAGTTGGAGCCGGTCGTGATCATTCGCGGCCGCCTTTTCGAGACGCTTGGCGAACTCACGACTCATCTCGAAGCTGAACGGGCTGTTGAGCACAAACAATTGTTGCTGGGGCACGGTCGTGACATTGCGCTGGTCGCTCGTCACATTTGGCTCCGGAAAATCGAAGAGCATCAGCGTGGTGTTCGGAGCGTAACGACTGACCACGGTGTAAAGCGTGCGCCTGCGTCCTGCGGGAGTATCGGCTTCGATCCCATTCATCCGCGTGAAGAAATCGAACCCCGCGACCTCTTTGAGGCCCGGTGTTTTTTGATCGATGGATGGCCCACCAAGCTGGGGATCGAGTCTGCCCGAGACGCTGAGCAAAGCATCACGCCATGCCTCGATGTCGAGGCGGCGCGGCGTCATGCGCCAGAGGTATTCGTTGCCGGGATCCGTGGCGATGTTACTCGCGTCCTGGGCGCTGCTGAGTTGGTAGGTGGACGAGAGCATGATTTCGCGATGCAACCATTTGACGGACCAGCCGGCTTCCACGAATTGCACGGCCAGCGTATCGAGGAGTTCCGGGTGCGTGGGCGGGCTGCCGAGCTTTCCAAAATTGCTCAGCGTGGAAACGATGCCCCGGCCGAAGTGATAGTGCCAGACACGATTCACGAAGACGCGGGCAGTCAGCGGATTTGTGGGACGGGCAATGGCATCGGCGAGATCAAGCCGCGTGAAGGCTTTGGCTTCGGGCTGGTCGTTCGACCTGCTTAAGGCTCGCAGGAATCCCGGAGGCGCTGGTTCGCCGGGTTTCTCGGGATTGCCACGCACGAAAACCTGCATGGGTTGGCCGCCGCCTTTGATGCTCGGCATGACCGGTCCCGAGGGCGGAGGGTTTTTCGAGAGCGCGTCCAACTCGGTTTGCAGTGCGGCCAACTGCTTTTTCTGATCCTCGTTGAGCAAACCCGCCCGGTCATTTTCAGCGACAAAGAACGGCGCCTTGGCGCCCTTCCAGAGAACCTTGAGAAGTGCGTCATGGTCTGGTGGAAGGGGCACTGGCTTTTGCGATGGGTCCGCGGGGGGTTGCTCGCTCGCGGTGAGCGCGGTCACGGCTGTGAGGACCTTGTTCTTCAAGGCCTCGGCTTGCTGCCGCAACGCGTCGGAGGGGGTGACGATTGCGAGGTCTTTTGACTGTTTGGCGGCCTCGCGAAGCGGCTTGAGAGTTGGCTCATCATTGGCTTCATCGAGGACCTTGACCCAGCGATTCAGGAAGTAGAGTTCCAACCCTTGCTGCTTCGCAAATGCCGCGTCGTCCAAGGGCAGCTTATGCTGCCTTAAGACCGACATTTTACAGGCGGCGACCACGTAGGCATCGGTTTTCGGCAAAGCTTCGCGGCCAAGTTGCCGCGCCTGATCTTCCGACCACTTTTTCAAGCCTGCCTTCTTTTGCTCCACCTGCTCTCCCCATTTCTTGTGCGCTTCGACGATCTCAGGTGCCGCCAGCATCCGGCTGGGCCACTCCGCGCCGTTGTAGGCCGCGGCCAGGGAGTAATAGTCGCGGGTCGGAATCGGATCGAACTTGTGATCGTGGCACCGGGCGCAGGAGACCGTCAGGCCCAGGATCCCCCGCGACAGTGTGTCCACCCGATCCTCCAACTCATCGGCCTTGGCCTTGGCCTCTCCGGCTGCTCCTTTTCGGAATTGTGGGCCGAGCCCTTGAAAGCCGAGTCCTGCCAGCCGCGCGACGTAGTCGCTGGCCGGGCCGGGAATTTCATCGCCTGCGATCTGCAAACGCACGAATTCGTCGTAAGGCACGTCGCGATTGAACGCATTCACGACCCAGTCGCGATACAAGTAAGCCGCCGGTGTCGGAGTCAGGAACGAATTGCCCTGATCGTCGGCGTAGCGCGCCACATCCAGCCAGAAGCGACCCCAGCGTTCGCCATAATGCGGCGAAGCCAGCAACCGGTTGATGAGCTTCTCGTAGGCGCCTGGCTCGGTATCCCGTTCAAACGCATCGCACTCTTCGGGTGTCGGCGGCAGCCCGATCAGGTCGAAGGTCGCGCGCCGGATCAACTCTCGCTTGGTCGCTGGCCGGACAGGACGGAGCGTCCGCTTTTCGAGTGCGGCCAGGACGAAAAAATCGAGCGGCCTTCTGGGCCAACTGCTGTCGACGACGCTGGGTGCCTCGTGTTTCGTCGGGGATTGAAATGCCCACTGCTTGCGCTCGGCATCAAAGTCGATCACGCGCGGGGTCGCCCCCGTCGCTGTGCCCTCGCGCGGATTCGGTGCACCCATCGCTACCCACTTTTCCAAAATGGCCACCTCCTCGCCCGACAGGCGCTGCTTCGGCGGCATTTGCAGATTTTCATCCGTATATCGGACGGACTTGATCATCCGACTCTCCTCCGGTTTCCCCGGCTTGATGATCGGACCTGCCTCGCCGCCTTTTGCGACGCCAGCGCGGGTGTCGAGCCGCAGAGCGCCTTTTAGCTTTCCCGCTTTGGCGGCCTCCTCGCTGTGGCACTTGTAACATTGGCTCGCGAGAAGAGGGCGGACTTTGGATTCGAAGAACTCGATGCCGCTCGCTTCCTCAGCGCGCAGCGGGACGGCGAGGCCAATGGCGACCAGGCAAGCTAAAAATATGGAGGCCAGCCTCACGCGATGATGTCCCTCACAACCTCGCCGTGGACGTCCGTGAGACGATAATCGCGCCCACTGTAGCGATAGGTCAGTTTTTCGTGATCCAGTCCCATCAGATGAAGCATCGTCGCGTGCAGGTCATGCACGTGCACGCGATTCTCCATCGCTTTGAAGCCGAACTCATCCGTGGATCCGTAAGTCATGCCTCCCTTCACGCCGCCTCCAGCCATCCAGACGGTGAAGCCGTGATGGTTATGGTCCCGGCCATCGTCGCCTTGTGAGGTCGGCGTCCTTCCAAACTCTCCGCCCCACAAGACCAGCGTGTCTTCCAGCAAGCCTCGCTGTTTCAAATCTCCGAGCAACGCCGCGATCGGCTGATCCACAACCGCGGCGTGATTGCGATGCGACTCGCTGTTCTTGGTGTGGTGATCCCAAGGCTGGCTCTTGCCACAATAAATCTGAACGACACGCACACCTCTTTCCACGAGGCGACGCGCCAGCAGGCAGTTGCGCGCATAGGTCGAACGCTTGAATCCACCA
>VHDF01000154.1 GCA_016871495.1 Verrucomicrobiota bacterium
AAAAAACAGCCCAAGGCCATGAAGACCCACACCACGGAGTGCCCCCACCGAAGCATCCAACCGCGAAAAGGATCGCGCGGCGGCAGCGCCAAAGAGGGGCGTGGGTATACCACCCCGTACACCGCCGCCACGGCCAAACAAACCCAGATCCAGGTCCCAAACGATACCCCGAAAAGTTCCGGAGGCGCCGACGGCGCCGCGATGGGCGTCAAGGGTGGCACATGCCTCGTTCAATGATGCTGATGGTCGCCGCCCGCGCCCGCCACCTTCACCTCGGGATTCGATCGCAGGTAACCCTCCACGTCCTTCGTCACGACCAGCCACCCCCACATGACCTGATGATGGCCGGGGAATGTGCAGACGAATTCATAGGAGCCCTCGTCCTTGGGCGCCGTGATTTTCAAGGTTTCCTTCTCACCCGCGGCCAGCAGTTTCGTGGCCTCAATCACATCTTGATTGCGCGGCACGTAAATGCGTCCCCGCTGATCCATTTCGTCCGGTTTCATCGATACCGCCGCCGTCCCCACTTTGTCCCGCGTCCCTGGCTTCACCACCACCAGATTGTGGGGCATGAAATCGGCGTTTTCCACGATCAACTCAAAGGGTTTGCCCGCCTCCACCACGATCCGGGCGGTGTCGAACCTCATTTGCTCGCGTACGGTCCGGACCACGAAGACCGCCACGCTCAAGCTTCGCAGTTGCTGGCGCAAACCCGCGGCTTGGTCCGCCGGAAGAAATCCCGCCAAGTCAGAGGCGAACTGCACGGTTTCAACAAAGGGCTGCGACGTCCGGTCTCCCGCCGGGACCGTCTTGGCCCAGGCCACCAACGACGAGGCCACTTGCCCGGCCTGCATTTTCGGCCACGAAGCACGCGGCAATACCCGCAATCCCCGGGCCGCCTCCAGGACCAGATCCCCCTTCTGAATCATTCCCGCGAGATCTCCAAAAACCACCCCGGGATCTTGATTCATGCTCGTCAAGGCCCGAATCGCTCCCGTGCGCACTTGGCCGTCAGTCCCGCTCTGGCCGAGCAATGCCCGCGTCTTGCCAAAAGCTTGCGCCCTGAAATCTGGACTGGCGATTTGAGGAATGCCCGAGAGCATTTCCGCAAACGCCTTGTTCTGCCCCGAAGCCTCTTTCCAGACACCCTCAAACGAATCGTCGGCCACCGCCAGCGCCGCCCACGCCGCCTGCCGGACTTCGGTGGATCCCCCGTTCGAGGCCAGACGGGCTAGTTGAGTGCGGGCGGACTTGAGATCCACCGGTTGCTGCCATGGAAGCAGGCGTGCCAGCATCGCATCCGGCTTCGCGCCGTCCAGTTTCTGCAAAAGCAGCGGCACCCGGGCCATGTTCCGGGCCATGGCCAAATCGGCCAGAGCCATGCTGCGATCGCTGTCCGTAAGTTCATTTCTTGACAGCAACGCCTCCAGGACGGCGGCATTCCGCGGCATGCTGCTCAGTTCCGCTGTGCTCAGAGAGCGCACCAGCCGCTCAATTCCCGCCGGATTGTTCGGCGCCACGGCCTTGCCCTCCGCCAGGGCGGATCGCCAAACCTTGTTCAACTGACGCAGGGTCTCCTTCAGCGTGTAATCGAGATAATAATCAGTGTCGTGCTTCAACGAAGCGAGCGCGACGTTCACGGCGCCGACTTCATTGTAAAAGCTGGCTGCGCGCACCGCCTCCAGCCGCACCCGGGGATGAGGATCCTCAGCCACTCGGGCAAACAAATCCAAAGCGTCCGACACCCGATCGCGCCAATAACAGAGGACCCTGGCAGCCGCCGCGCGCGCCCGATGATCCGGGGATTGCAACATGCGTCGCAGGAGATCCTGATCCACCACGTTGTGCCATTGGTGAACCCAGAGCGCTTCCATCATGTGGTGTTCGTACTGGGGGTGCTTCTTGTCCAATCCGGCGGCCCACTTCTTCACCGCGGCCACCACGCCAGAAGTTCTTCTTCCGCACAACTCGATCTTGGCCAGTTCGCGCGTTTGATTCTCAGGTTCCCGAAGCAGCTCCAGCAGCGCCGGAATCGGCTGCCCGTGAATCTTCGCCGGCTTGAGCAGCGGCCTTCCCGCGTAGGTCATCCGGTAAATCCGGCCATGGACCTTGTCGCGGTTGGGATCCCGCAGATGATGCTGCATGTGGCCAATGATCGGATTGTGCCAGTCACAAAAATAGATCGCTCCCTCCGGCCCGGTGGAAATGCAAATGGGACGAAAATTCGGGTCCGTCGAGGAAATCAAATGCTCCTTGGTCTCCCCCTTCAAACCCGATCCTTCCTCGGTCACTTGAGCCCGGAAAATACCCTGAAACCCAATCACATTGAGATTCAGGAAATTGCCCTGAAATTCCTCCGGAAAATGCCGGCTGGTGAGAAAGCCGGTCGCCGGGCATGGACGCGAGGGCCGGTTCCAAAACTCCTTCATCCCGGCGTGTTTGTGGGGATAATCAAGGAATCCACTGAAGGCCGCGCCGAAAAAGTTCGCGTTGCCCGTCGCGTCCGTGACGATGTCGTTGCCCCATCCGTCGAAGACACGCCCATGCGGATTGGCAAATCCATACGAAACATACGTCTGAAACCGCGAGGTGCGGGGCTCGAAACGATAGATGCCGCCGTCATTGTTGCGCACCACGCCAAGAGGCGTTTCCACCTGGGTTCGGTGAAACACACCGTCGCTCAGGTAAATCGAACCGCCCGGATCCAAACACAGCGCGTTGGCCGTGTGATGGCTGTCCGCCGAATCCATGCCCATCAACACCCGCTCTTTCCAATCCGCCTTCCCATCTCCATCGGTATCCCGCACCAACCACAGATCCGGCGCCTGCATCACCAACACGCCGTCTTTGTAGAATTGAAACCCGGTCGGGGCATTCAAATTGTCCATGAAATGGGTGCAACGATCCGCTTTTCCGTCCCCGTTGGTGTCCTCGAAAATGAGCAAGCTGTCGCCGATCTTGCTGGTCGGCGTGCGCAGTGGGTAATTCGGCCACACCGCCACCCAAAGCCGTCCCCGTGTGTCCCAAGCCATTTGCACCGGCTTCACCAACTCGGGAAATTCCTTCTCGCTGGCGAACAAATTCACCTTCATGCCGGAGTGAACGGTCATTTTCGCAATGGCTTCCTCCCCGCCCAGGATGGGATGGGAGCGGTCCGGATTCGCCCCCGGCTTGTTGGAACCCACCTTCGTCACCGCCGGCAGATTCGAGTCATCAACGCTCAAAAAACCGCCTTTCGCCACGGCCCATATCACCTTGTCCCGATTGGCGGCCAAAACATCACGCTGGGTCATCTCCTCCTGCATGACTTTGTAGTTCGACACTTTGGGCTCCGGTGCGAATCGATCGGTGATGAACCCGCCCTTGCCCGCCTCATAGGCCAGCGCCGAACGCCCGCCATAGACATTGTAACCGTCCACCGTCCGGTAACGTTGGTGCCATTGATAATTCTTCTCATTCACCGCCGCACGCAAACGGTCCAACTCCCCGAGCGGCGCCGGTGTTCCCAACAAACTCACGAAGAGTTGCGGAGCCAGTATCTTGTCCCCCTCCTCCGTAAAATGGAAACCGTTGTGCGTGAGAGGACGACCGCCTGTGGCGGCGGCATAGGACCGTTGGGAAATCGAAAAAAGATCGACGTAAGGAACGCCATTGGCCCGCGCTACCTCCTCCACCGCTCCCGCATACATTTTGAGCTGCGCGTTGGGGCCCTCCGCAGGCTGCACGTTCGGATCCGGATGCTTCTCGAAGGAGACCGGACTGAAAAGGACCACGCGAGGAGCGCCTTTGCCGGAATAGTCTTTTTGTCGCGTCTCCTTCACCCATTTGTCCAAGTCCGTCTTGAATCCCGCCAGCCCGTCCGCTCCCTTGAACGATTCGTTGAAACCGAAGAATCCCCACACCACATCAGCCTTCACCCGCTTGAGCCAGTCGTCCGGGGTTCCAAAATTCTCGGATCGATGCCGGAAAACCACTTCATCTCCCGCCACCGCCAGGTTGCGAAACACCAGGTCGTGATCGGGATATTTCCCGTGAATCAAAGTCTCAAGATGTCCGAAATGCTGGAGCCGGTCCGCAAAACCGCCGCCCACCCAGGCGATATGATCGCCCTTTTTCAACGAAAGCGGACCCGCGTTCCCCGCCCCCGCTTCGCTCTTCTTCTCAACCGGGCGCGGCTGCCCTTCCGGCAGAACCTTGCCCAAAGCGTGATCCGAAGGCTTCAACCCGCGGCGATAAGTGCCAAATCCATACATCGTCGGCTTGAAGTCATCGATGAACCGCACATCCGCCCGGGTCGGAACTTCCAGGTCCAGACCCCAGAACACCGCGTTGACGACCATCCGGCGAGTCCCCTCGCTCAACAAATCCGTGGCGGACCCGAGCGTGGTGCAGAAAATCTTGTTCGAACGTCCGGATTCATTCTGCCGGACGCGGGTCCACGCAACCGGCATCATGGGATCATTCACCCCTTGTTCCTTCCGATCGTTCGCCCGCTTCTTGGTGTAACTCGCAGGAGGATCTCCAGGCGTCATGCCCTTCAACACCTGCCCGCGCACCAGGATCGTGGCGTCCGAAGGCGGATAAGCCTCGTAGACGTCCGTGTCCCCGAACACGTCGGTGATCCCTTTCAGAATGGGATGATTGATCGCGCCGTTCTCCAGGATGCCTCTCGTCGCCTCCCGTTTGTGCACGCCCCAATGCGTCACCCAGGTTTCCCCCAACACTTGCTTGCCAAACCCGCCCTTCCAGTCCGCGTTGTCATAACTGTACCGAGCCCACTTGACCGTCTTCGGATAATTGAACGCATGGGTGGACGTTCGGAGGGCCACCAACGGCTTCCCCGCCAGATAAGCCTTTTCAAATCTCGCCATGTCCTCGTCCGGCCAATGCCGAAACCGCAAACTGAAGAGAATGAGGTCCGCCGAATCAATGGCGGCCGAATGGCCCAGAGAACCACCCTTGTCCGGGTTGATGGTGCCATCCTCTTCCTGTGAAAAAAGAACGGTGCACTTGAAACCGTGGCGCTGGCTCAGAATCTTCCCCAGCATCGGCAGAGCCTCTTCGGACCGGTATTCCTCGTCTCCGGAAATCAAAACCACGTGTTTGCCCCGGCCCGGCCCGCTCCGGCCCTCGTAGGTGATAGAGGCACTCGCCATCAGGGAAGAGAGGGTAGCCCCGAGGGCAAAAAGGAAGGTGTAACGCAGGTCTTTCATGAAAGGTGTTGGCTCGATCAAGGTCTCTTTCTATGGTTCGGAAAGTGGAAACTTACCAAACGTCTCCAGGAACCGCCAGTGTGGATTCGCTCCATGGCCCAATTTTTTGCTGAAAACCTCGACTGCGTCCTGTTTTCCACGCTGGCTCTCGGAGCGGCGCTGGCCCTGCACGGGTGGACCCAAGCTCGGTGTCCGGAAAGCCGGTCCATTCGACGGTCGATCTTCTTCTGGTGCCTCCTGTTTGTTTTGATTGGAACAGGTTGGGCCGCGGCCCGGTGGCTCGGACAAGAGGAAGCTCAGACATCCTGACCTGGGGTGGAATCAGGATGAGCCGACCTGGCGGTAGATGAGACGGAGTTGGGTGGTCGGAAAGACGGTTTCTGTTTCAGTGAGGAGGATGCACATCTGGTGGATGGCGGCG
>VHDF01000155.1 GCA_016871495.1 Verrucomicrobiota bacterium
CCCCGCGGGAGGACACTTCCGCGAGCTTGGGTGGCCGACCTAGCGTTTCCCTGGAGATTTCATGCAGTTTTCCTGACAGGAAAAATCAGAGATTTCCATGCACCCAGGCTTACCCGTGGATTTGGGAACCTGCCTCCGAAGAAAGCCGTCAAGCGGCGGGCACGGGCATCACAATGAATCTTGAGGTTGAGGATGGCTCGAGAAATGCTTCACTCGCATGCGACAGGACTCGGGTCTTGTCTGTGTGAGTCGGTTTGGTGGGTCACACCCGTCGATCCTTGAGTATCGGCGGGTGTCTTTTTTTGCCTCGCGAGAGTCATTTTGTTCCCACCCAACCGCGACCGACCGTTGAGTTTGATCCGTCCCTCGACCTTCAAACGCGCCGCGGGGAGCCAAGAGGGTCCCATCGCTTTTTCGGTTTGGGATTGAATGGAAACCAAGGTCCAAACGCAAACTTGATTCTCCTTCGTTTCTGGCTCATGACGTGGAGGATAGGTATGACAGAAACCCGGCGCGGCGATGGGTCATTCGTTGAATCCATGGGCACGAAGTGTGCATTGCTTTGATCCTTGTCCCTCTACTACCGTCTCCTGGGCATGGGGCATGCATCTCAGAACTGAAAATGGCAGCTTGTTTGCTTCCGGAGGACAGGCATGGCGGGGCCGCAAACCCGGCGCCATGAATCGGTATTGCCTCAATGACCGCAGAAAACCAAAACACATGACGTCGATCGCTATCGTTGGACTAGGCTACGTTGGACTTCCTCTTTCACTGCAATTTGCTCGCTCCGGGGTCAAGGTATTGGGCCTTGACATCGATCCCTCCAAGATTGAGGCGATCCATTCCGGCCGCACCTACATCAAGCACATCGATTCCAGCGCCATCGCTGAGGCGGTCAAGGCAGGCCAGTTTTCAGCCTCCGCTGATTTCGCGCGTGTCAAGGAAGTCGAAGCCGTCATCATTTGCGTTCCGACTCCGTTGAATAAGAACCGGGAGCCGGATATTTCCTACATCACAGCCACGGGCGCCGCGATCGCACCCCACCTGCACCAAGGCATCCTGGTCGTCTTGGAGTCCACGACGTATCCGGGAACCACGGATGAGGACCTTCTCGGGGTGCTCGAAAAAGGTTCCAAACTTAAGGCAGGCGTCGATTTCCACCTCGCGTTCTCTCCGGAACGCGAAGATCCGGGCAATCCGGCCAGTAAAGTGGCCAAAATCCCCAAGGTCGTCGGTGGCCTAACCCCAGCCTGCGCGAAGAAGGCCTGCGAGCTCTACGGGAAGGCCATCGAACAGATCGTGCCGGTCTCTTCCTGCCGGGTCGCCGAAGCCACCAAGTTGCTGGAGAATATCTTCCGCTCCGTCAACATTGCTTTGGTCAATGAGCTCAAAGTGCTTTATGCGGCCATGGGAATTGATGTTTGGGAGGTGATCCATGCCGCCAAGACCAAACCCTTCGGGTTCATGCCCTTTTATCCCGGCCCAGGCTTGGGTGGACATTGCATTCCGATTGATCCGTTCTACCTCACGTGGAAAGCCCGGGAATACGGCCAAAATACACGCTTCATTGAACTCGCGGGAGAAGTGAATTCCTCCATGCCTTCCTATGTCGTGCAGCGCGTCATGGAAGCCCTCAATGACCTTCAAAAATCGCTCAAAGGAAGCAAGATCTTGCTGGTGGGGCTGGCCTACAAGGCCGATGTGGACGACATGCGTGAGTCGCCCACATTCATCCTTCTGGATCAGCTCAAGGCTCGGGGAGCCGAGGTCGCTTATCACGATCCTCACGTTCCGATCATCGGCCCCACGCGTGAGCACATGGCCTGGGCCGGATTCAAATCAGTGCCTTGGAACAAGGAAACGATTTCTGGATTCGACGCTGCCTTGATCTCGACGGCCCATAAAGCCGTCAACTATGCCGAACTCGCGGCTTGGGCACCTTTGATCATCGATACCCGCAACGCGATGGTGCAGGTCAGCGCAAAGCCGTCCCAGGTCTGGAAGGCCTGACCAAGTTCTCTCCAGCCTCGCGACGCTGACCTTCGAGGGTCGGGTTCCTAAGTCAGTATCGCGGGCTGAATGGAGTTGCGATTCGGGGCGTTGATTCGGTTTCCCAGCTTCCTGCATTCTTCTCCACTCGAGGAATGGAGGGTGAAGCCGCTCAACGCGGGTGGTTCCATTCCCTGATCGCCATCGCTCCCTCGCATGGCCGAAAATCCAGAAGCACTGCAAGCTCCGACCGCTCGCCTGCAACAAGACCCGAGGCCGTCCATCCGCATCCTCGGGCTCGGCTGCTTGCTGGTATTGTTCCTCTGGGGGGGGCCTGCGCTCTGGTATTCACGTCCCCCTGATGGCGTGGCATGGCCTCTGGAATTACGACCGAGGCTCGACGGATGGCATTACGAGCCCGGCAACATTTCGGACGCTGAAGAGCGTGCGCTGCTCGCGGATCACGTTGAGACCGGCACCTATCAACGGCAGGGGCAGGTTCCCTTGCGTTGGTTCGCAGCCAATCGGGGATTCGCCACCGTCAATGAAATTGGACTCTTCGCCCACACACCCGACCGCTGCTGGACCCAATCGGGCTGGACCTTGGAAAGCAGTTTGCCCGAAACCAAGATGATCCACCACCAAGGGAAACAGTGGCAACTGGAGCGCAGGTTGTTCCGGCTCGGAAACCATCTGGAGTTGGTTTACTTTGGCGGCCTGATCCAGGGGCAACCCCCTCGATTTCGACTCGACCACAATCTTTCCGTCGCTCAGCGGAAGCAAAACAAGGGACTCAACATGTCCACGGAACTGCAACTCCGCCTCACCGATGGCCGCTTATGGGGTCGCGTGGCGGATGCATTCCGATCCCGCACCCCTTTGTCGGGTTCCAGAACCTTCTTCCGCGTCTCGGTGCCCGTGGCGCCAGGAGCCGTCCAGGAAGGTGACGCCTTGATCGAGTCGGTGCTGTCAGAGTGGTTGAACAGCGCCACGAGCGGATAGCCGGCAAGGAAATCGCAACGGCCTCGGTCATGCGAACCGGATCTTCATGAAATCCACCGATGCACTCGCCTCAACGAGTGATGGGCGCCTGCTTCTTCCGGCGTGGCTGGCGCTGGGCTTTCTCGTTTCGCAATTCGCGTGGATTTGGCGGCATCGCCCTGAGTATCACTTCGGCTGGATCGTTCTCCTGCTTAGTCTTTTCCTCTTTTATGAAGCCTGGCCCGCCAGGCCGGAGAGGGTGAGGGGGCAGCATTGGCTGGCCGGGCTCCTTTTTGGATTGGGATTTGCCATCGCCGGGTGCGTGCGTTTGTATGCTTCCGCCTTGGGCATGGGACCGACCGCACTCTTTGCTTTGGGCATGGGTGTGCTCGCGATGGTCGGGGGCAACATCGTTTATCTCATGGGCGTCAAAGGGTTGACCCACTTCGCCTTTCCCCTCGGATTCCTCATCCTGGCATTCCCTCCACCCGGATTTCTGGGAGAATGGATCGTCGGCAACCTCAAGGAATGGATCGCTGTGGCCACCGTGGATGTATTGAAACTAGGGGGAATTCCAGCCCAGCGAACCGGGAATCTGATTCATGTCGTGTCCGGAACGGTGGGAGTGGAGGACGCCTGCAGTGGTGTCCGCAGCCTGCAATCGGCCTTGATGGCGACGTTGTTTGTGAGCCACCTGGCTTTCCGTGGTTGGTGCTCACGGTTGCTCCTGGTCGGAGCCGGCTGTGGACTTGCCCTGGCCACCAATTTAGGACGCTCCGTCTGGCTCAGCGTTGTGGCCCATCGCCGGGGGCCTGGAGCCGTGGACCGGCTTCATGATCCGGCGGGCTGGCTCATTCTCATTTGCACACTTTCCGGTGTGCTCCTCGTGGTGTGGGCGTGCCGACGGATGGAATCCTATCTGCCGCATGGAACACGACCCGTGGGATCCCTCCCGCATGCCCCCTAAATCCAAGTGAAAGGCGCCATTTCAAAACCCTTCCGACGCATCCTGGTCCTGGCGGTTGCGGACGTCACCGCCATCGTGTTCAGCTTATGGATCGCTTACCAACTTCGATTTGATTTTCAGATCCCCGCCGCTGAACAAGTGCGAATGTGGCCTGTGATGGGATGGGTCCTGCCGCTCAAGATCGTGCTCTTGATCCTATTCAGGCAATTCGACGGCTTGCTGGGCTACTTCGGTCTGCCCGATCTGAGACGACTTTTCGCTTATTCCGCATTCTCTTCGGGGTTGGTCGCCCTGGTTTGGTTTTCAACCCGCGGACTCTACGCGCCTCCCCGGTCCGTCATCCTGGTGGATTTCCTGGCGGCTTTGATGCTCATGGGAGGGGGACGACTGGGATTGCGCGTTTTGCGCGAACGTTACCTCGCCCCGGAAGCGCGTCACAACAAGAGCGTCAAGAAAGTCGCCATCATCGGGGCGGGCGATGTCGGTTCTTCCCTGGCTCGAGAGCTCTCCGTCAAACGGGGGCTGGGCATGAAACCCGTCGCCTTCTTCGACGACGACCAGTCCAAGTGGCGTTCGCGGGTTCATGACGTCCCGGTTCTGGGTGGACCTGAAGCCATTCTGGATCGAACCATGAATCTCCAGGTGGACGAGGTCATCATCGCGATGCCCTCGGCCTCGGCGAAACGGGTCGGCGAAGTGGTCAAGATCCTGCAAAAAGCGCGCCTCAAGTTTCAAACCGTACCCTCCCTTCGTCAACTCGCCTCGGGACAAGTCAAGGTGAGCCAACTTCGCTCCGTTGAAATTCAAGACTTGCTTGGACGAGATGCGGTGAAACTCGAGACCGAACATATTCGCGGCGTCTTGGAGGACAAGGTGGTGCTCGTCACCGGCGCCGGAGGCAGCATCGGCGGCGAACTGTGCCGGCAGATTCTGGAATTCCACCCCCGACGGCTCCTGTTGCTCGACCAGAGCGAGGTCCAGCTCTTCCAAATCGAGCAGGAGCTGCTGGAGCGCGGCCACGGATCGATCATCATCCCGCTCATTGCGGACATTCTCGACACCCCTCGCCTAGGCCAGATTTTCGAGCGCCAAAGGCCGGAAGTGGTGTTCCATGCCGCCGCCCACAAGCATGTTCCCTTGATGGAAAGCCAGCCCTCCGAAGCGATCAAGAACAACGTGTTCGGGACCGCCCGGCTGGCGGAGGCGGCCCGCGATCACGGAGTAACCCGGTTCGTCATGATCTCGACGGACAAGGCCATCAATCCCACCAGTGTGATGGGAGCCACCAAGCGGGTCGCAGAAATCTTCCTCCAAGCCCTCCACGCCGAGACGAACGGCGGCACTCAGTTCATCGCCGTCCGCTTCGGCAATGTGCTGGGATCCTCAGGAAGCGTCATACCCACGTTCCAAAAACAAATCGCCTTGGGAGGGCCCGTCAAAGTCACCCACCGCGATGTCACGCGCTACTTCATGACGATTCCCGAGGCGTGCGGACTGGTGTTGCAAAGTTGCGCCCAAGGGCAAGGCGGCGAGATTTTCGTGCTCGACATGGGCCAGCCGGTCAAGATTGTCGATCTGGCGCGCCAACTGATCGAGCTGAACGGACTCGTCCCGGACGAGGATATTCTCATCGAATTCACCGGACTCCGGCCGGGCGAGAAACTCTTCGAGGAACTCAGTCACCAAGGCGAGAACA
>VHDF01000156.1 GCA_016871495.1 Verrucomicrobiota bacterium
CACCCGTCAGCGCGCCGCCAAATCCTGACACCCTGTCAAAAACCTGGAAATCCCCATCAGGCCGCCAAACCCGCGTCAACATTGGCGATTACGCCCCAAATTGTCCAAAATCGCCACGACCTATGATATATCCGGGCTAGCCCGGAAAACTCATCCCGGTTCCCCGACCGGGAGTTTCCAGCCTAAGGAACCGTGCAACAATTACTTCCGATTTTCTCGCTTGTTCTTTTGACCTGGAGCATTGTTGCACTTCCGGTCACAGGCCCATGGCCAGGGCATGCTCCCTCAGTGCGCCTCGCTCCAGGTCAAAATCCCGGCGCGGGAAAATCGGAATTAATTTTGGCGCGATTCCTAACTCTCCATCACGTCCATCTCCACCGGCTCAACGTTCACTCCCTGTTTGGTAAGCCATTCCACCGCCGATTCAATCTCCGGACCGAGTCCCTCGAGTTCGAGGCACACGATCCCGATTTCATCCGTAACGCTGGCCTGGCGGACGTTCGTCACCACCTTGAACTTGTGGCCCAGCTCCCAGATGACGGGCCGCTTGATCAAACGCGGTGGATACATCAACCACAGACGGGAACGCTCGGATCGAGGCTTGGTCGTCCGGGCGCGAGGGGTGAACCTTTTCTTGGTGGAAGGGGAGGCCATAATGAAATACTTCAGCCGCCGGCGATGGCCGGAATGATGCTCACCTCATCGCCGTCCTTCAAGGGCGTCCGCAGGTTGTCAAGAAATCGAATATCCTCCTCGTTGACGTACACATTGACGAAGCGGCGGATGTTGCCGGCCTCGTCGAGCAATCGCTCCTGAACACCGGGGAACCGCGCCTGCATTTCGGCAATGGCGCCCCCGACGGTGTCGGCCTGGACCTCGACGACTTCCTCGTCCTGGGTCAGTTTGCGCAGCGGGGTGGGAATGCGAATTTTTTTAGACATAACGTGGCGATCGTTTTATCAGGCGGCGGCCATGGCCGTGTCGGAATCAAGCAAGGCCTCGAACTCGCGCAAACTCGGGCGGATTTCCCGCGTGTGCCCAACGTGGCCCAGCACGGCATCCAGCGTTTTCAGTCCGTTGCCGGTGACGCAGAGAACCGCGGAATCCTCGGAAGGAATTTTGCCCGAGGCAATGAGTTTCTTGGCCACCCCCACCGTCACTCCTCCCGCCGTCTCGGCGAAGATGCCCTCGCACTCCGCCAGCAGCTTGATGCCTTCCCGAATCTCGTCGTCCGTCACGTCCTCGCCGGCGCCGCCCGTTTCCTTCATCACTTTCAACGCGTAAAATCCGTCCGCCGGCGTGCCGATGGCGAGCGACTTGGCGATGGTGTTCGGCTTGACGGGCTTGAAGAAATCGAGCCCGGCCTTTTGCGCCGTCGTGATCGGGGAACAGCCGGTGGCTTGGGCGCCGTGGATCTTGTAGGAGCTCGAAGGCACCAGACCCAGCTTCGAGAATTCCTGATAGCTCTTGTGGATTTTGGTCAGAAGCGAACCCGAGGCCATGCAGACCACGGAGTGTTGGGGAATCCTCCACCCCAGCTGCTCCATGATCTCAAAGCCCATGCTCTTGGAACCTTCCGCGTAGTAAGGGCGCATGTTGACATTGACGAAAGCCCAGCCGTATTTCCCGGCGATTTCCGCGCACAGACGGTTCACCTCGTCGTAGTGGCCCTTGATGCCGATGACCCGGGCGCCATAGACCAGCGAATTGACGACTTTGCCCTGTTCCAGGTCGGCAGGAATGAAAACATAGGCGGTCAACCCGGCGGACGCGGCATTGGCCGCCACGGAGTTCGCCAGATTTCCCGTCGAAGCGCAGGCCACCGTGGTGAACCCCAACTCCCGGGCGCGGCTCAGCGCGACGCTGACCACGCGATCCTTGAAGGAAAGGGTCGGATAATTGACCGTGTCGTTCTTGATCCACAGTTCGCCGATGCCCAGTTTCTTGGCCAGGCGATCGGCTTTGATCAGGGGCGTGAAGCCGACTTGGCAGCCCACCGTCGGCTCGCTGGCCACCGGCAGTAACTCGCGGTAGCGCCACATGTTCTTGGAGCGCTTCACGATGCTCTCCCGGCTCAGCGACGACTTGATGCGGTCATAGTCGTAGACGACTTCGAGGGGTCCAAAATCGAACTCGCAAACGTGGGTCGCGGCCAGCGGGTACTCGCGGCCACATTCGCGGCACTTCAACGCCTTCATGAATCCAGTTTGATCTTCCATAATTCCGTACCTTTCACGCACAAAAAAACCTTCTCACCGGAGATGAGAAGGGGATGGAAAACCACGCGCACTTCTCATTTTCCCCGAACTCCACGAGCCCGGGCTGGACTTAGCACCTGGACATCGGAAGCGCCTTCCGACCGGTTGCCGTGGCTTCAACGGGCCAGAACCCTCAGCCACTCGCAATGAGACCGTTCAAATCAACGGATTCGGATAACATGATAAATCCATCCTTCCATGTCAATCGGGATCCTCCGGACCGAGTCATGCTCATTTTGCCCCGGAGCGCGGCGGGGTCGTCCTGCGACCCGCCGCCGCACGTCGAAAAATCGGGAGTCTTCCGACTCGGCACTTCCGTCGGCGTCCGTTCCCCGCTATTCCATGTCCGTGCATCTGGCGCGCCTCAAACTCCGCGATTTTCGCAATTACGCGCGCTTGGAGGCTTCCTTCGATCCGGGGTTCCATCTCTTCCTGGGTCAGAACGCCCAGGGCAAAACCAATATCCTCGAGGCGATCTATCTCCTCGCCACCCTGCGGTCGTTCCGGGGCGTCGGCGGATCTCAAATGATCCGCCACGGCGCCAAGGGCTATTTCGTCGGCGCGGAAGTCCGCGGCCCCGCCACCCACGACGTCCGCGTCTATTGGTCCACCGCCGAAAAACGGCTCTCGCTCGACGGCGCGCCGGTCCGAAAGATCACGGACTATTGGGGCGTGCTCCAGGCGGTGGTGTTTTGCACTGAGGACATCCAACTCATCAAAGGAACGTCGCGGGCCAGGCGGCGCTTCATGGATCTGCTGCTCACCCATACTCACGCCACTTATTTGCCGGCCTTGCAGCGGTACGCCCGCGCGTTGCGCTCCCGCAATGCGTTGTTGAAACAGCGCGTGGTGGATCTCGACACCCTGCATGGATTCTCGCTGGAGCTCATGGCCACGGGCGACCGTTTGATCCAGCTCCGGCGCGAGCTGCTGCCTCGCATTTCGCCCCTGGCGCGCCTCGCTCACCGCCGCATCGCGGGAGAATCCGCCGAGGATTTCCGCGTCGAATACGCCGCCAGTGTAAAGGAGGATTTCGGCGTCGAACTCGCCCAATCGGCCTCGCGCGAAAAGCATCTTCGAACCACCTTGGTGGGTCCGCACCGCGACGACCTGCGACTGACGTTCGACGACAAACCCGCGGCTCAATTCGGTAGCGAAGGACAAAAGCGTTCCGCCGCCGTGGCTCTCAAAATGGCCCAAGCGGAATACCTCGCCGGACTCAAGGGATCGCCGCCCGTCCTCTTGATCGACGATGTCATGGGGGAGTTGGACGCTTCCCGGCGCGCCGGTCTCATGCCGCTCCTGGAACGCGTGCATCAAGGGCGCGGCCAGGTCTTCATGACCTGCACCGAGGAGAATTGGCCCGGCGAACTTGGCGCCCGGCTCCACCGCTGGCGGGTCGAACGCGGACAACTGCGCGCGGACCCGAGTTGACGGTTGATGCAACATCCATTATTTCCTTTGGCCATGCTGAAATATTTCGCTCTTCTCGGGCTGCTGCTTTTTTCGACTTCGACTCTGATGGGCGCAGCGCCCGCCAAGTTCAAAGTGAGCCAATTCGAGTTCCAACGTCCCGACCGCTGGGAATCGGTGGAAGTCACCAGCGCGATGCGCAAAGCGCAGCTCAAAGTCCCCGGAGCGAAGGCGGGAGAATCCGCAGAAGTGATCTTCTTCCATTTCGGACCCGGCAATGGCGGTGGCACCCAGGCCAACGTGGAACGCTGGTTCGGGCAATTCCAGGAGCCTCGCGCTCAAATTAAAGCCCGGACCGAACCCACCAAGGTGGGTGGAGTTCAAATCACCTATGTCTTTGCGGAAGGTACCTATTCCAGCGGTATGCCCGGCGGACCGAAGACCCCGCTCCCCAATCACGCGCTCGTAGGCGCCATCGTCGAAGGCACCGAGGGCCACGTCTTCGTGCGGATGGTGGGGCCAATCTCACTCGCGAAGGAGGCCACCGCCGATTTTAAGAAAATGATCGAATCCGCCCTCGCAAAATAAGGAACCCTCTGCGTCATACGCCATGAAAGCTCCCGACTTGACCAAGCAACCGCCCCGCAGTCCGCGCGTTCGCCTCGGAGGCGTCGCCATTCTTCCGCGCATGCTGGACAAGGCTCGCGCACTCTTGGCGGGCACTCAGGGCGACTACAAATTCGGATGTCCCCTCGACCAACGCTGCCTCGATTTTTTAGGCGTCGAGGCCGAGGCGCTCAAGAAGTTCGTCGCGGGTGGACAAGGCGATGGCGCGGTCTTGGACTGGATCAAGTCGCAGTCTAAAAGCTATCCTGACGACGCCTCCATCGCGGCTTGGTCAACCTTTGAGGAACAGCGGGCACCGTCCCAGTTGGATTCCCGGGAATACTTTCATTCGACCCATCAAACGATCGCACCTGCCCGCACGGACCTGATGACTTGGTTCGATCTGCTCGACCTCGACGACTACGTCAGTTACGGCGGCGTGGCATAGCTCAACAGAGGGAGAAAATCCGCAGCCGGCTCCTGGCCTCGATTCCACGGACGGGGCACCTTCGCCCATTGTCCTCCAGGCTGGATCCACCGAAAACAGCGAGGAACCATTCATTAAGGACAACTGCCGTATTATTCCAAAGAACTCCGCCGGGGCGGGGTGCGGAACGGTGAGTAACTTGAGCATCAAGTTACTCGGGAGGTTGAAGAATCGTCACCTCCCATCTTGGACTCGCCTTGGGACGAGGAACCACGCCGGGAGGGCTGCGTTCCACCGCAGCCCATCTTGATCACCTTCTGAAAAGGTGGGACGGCGGTGGAACGCCGCCCTCCCGGAACCGAGGTGCATGGACACCTCGGGAGATCCGCATGCACGCCGTGGTCACCCTGGACAATCGTCCCCCAATAACAAAGTGATTCTGCTCGGTCTGCTGCGACTGGCTTTCAGCCAAGTCGCGCTCCGAAGACGAATCACTGACCAGATCCATCAAGGATAGGCCTCGTGCTTCTTCATGTCTTTCTCATCCAGACCTTTGCATATCTTTACCACGTTCAAAGGCCCTTTTAAGCACTGCATATCTCAAACTTGCCTATAACCTTCGGATGCGCCGCACGAGCAAGTCACAAGACCCCCATCTTACCTCCCTCCTCAATCGCAATTCGAAACTCGAAACTCGAAATTCGAAATTCCCAAATCTCCTGCCCCCTCACCCACCTTCATCCCGTTCCGGCACTCGCACCACCTTTAACCTCAAATCCCTCAGCGCAAACAACTCCTCTGCCACTCCCTTCATTCGCCTCGCTCCCG
>VHDF01000157.1 GCA_016871495.1 Verrucomicrobiota bacterium
TCGCGTTGCGCTCCCGCAGAGCCCTATCCTTCGCGATGCGTCCGAGTTTTACTCAACCAAATCTTGAAATCCAAACCTCCAAAACCCTAAATCCTCACACCCGGGGACGGGTCCGTTTGATTCGACCCCAGACGGGTCAATTTGATTCGACCGCTGGCAGCGAAGAGGCGTTTAGGGGTGCGCCGCCGGGATTTCACCCCTTCAGAACAAGTCGAGAGCTCGTCAGTACGACAAGTCGCATTTTATCACACACAATCGCGTAAACAGGCTATTACGTATGATATCCATCATCGCTATTGCTAGTCATGGCGACGCCCCGGACACCATTGACCTCGTTCGCAGCGCCGAGGCGCGGCGTTCACGCCGCTTCAAGGCGTGTCTTCAACGGGGCAAGGGTGCTGCCAGGGCGAAGTCATTCACCCAGGGCGGGCCATGGAGTGGGAGGAAATCGCCGCGGCCGATGGGCGCGAGCGGAAGCGCCGTGAACGGCGCGCCCCGACGACTTGCCGAGGCACCGGTTTGAGATGGGTCCGGACGACGTCTTCGTCGAATCCGAAGCGACGACACGGGTCGTGTGCCTTCGGATGACGCGTTCGCCCCCCCCACGTGGCGCCAAGCCTGCCACCTCAGACAAGTCGGGGCTACCCCGTTGCTGATCGGTTGTGATGAACAGGATTGTATTCATCAAATGACCAACTAATTTCCCGTCTGCCATGCATCTCAAGCCGCACCGGTGTCCATCGTCCCTCCACACCTTCCGCTGTTCCTTCCTCCGCGTAACCACCCGAGTCTGTGGGTTGTTGCCGATCTGGATGGTGGGGTTCGGCCTGCTCGCGAAGGAGTTTGCGCCTTACGACGCCGACCGATTCTTTGACACGGCCCGGTTGGTGCGAGTCGATTTGAAGATGGCTACCGAGGACTGGAACAAAATGCGTGTGCAGGAACGCTCCTTGATCAAGACATTGCGCACGGACTTGCCTGCCAAGGAACGCGATCGCTTCTTCGAGGATTTTCGGGCGGAACTCGTCGTGGATGGCATTTCCCTCGGCTCTGTGTCTGTCCGGAAAAAGGGTTTCGTAGGCTCCCTGAGTCCCGACCGCCCTTCGCTCAAGATCAAACTCGACAAGTATGACAAGGAGAAGCGATTCGCAGGATTGCAGACGCTGACGCTGAACAATAACCGGCAAGATCCGTCGCGTCTGAACCAGGTGATCGGCTACGCATTGTTTCGCAAGGCGGGGTTGCTTGCCTCCCGTTGCAACCTGGCCTTCGTGACCCTCAACGGCCAGCCACTCGGCATCTATTCCAATGTGGAGTCGGTGGACGCCCTGTTTTTCAAACACCGCTACCCGCAGGACGACGGCTCCCTGTGGGAAGGCACGGTTGCGGATTTTTCTCGCGATGGCATTCCTCGGTTTGAGTGGAAATTCGGTCCGCAGGGAACTGCGGAGCCGTTGTCCGATGTTTTGGCGGCCCTGGAGCGTGCGGATGAGGAGGTCCTGGGCGCGCTGGAAAAGGTCCTCGATGTGGATGCCTTTATGCGTTTCTGGGCCATGGAGGTTCTCGTGGGCCACTGGGATGGCTATGCCAGCAACCGCAACAACTACTTCATCTATTACCACGCGGCGGCTCGCCGTCTAAAGTTCATCCCATGGGGAATTGATCAGTTGGCCGAAGAGAAGAATATGTTTTGGGGCGATCCTTCGTTCGTCCCCCCAAAATCTGTCAAGGCAGCAACCTCCTTGACGCGGCGACTGTACAATCTGCCTGCAGGGCGCGAACGCTATTTCGCCGCGATGCGTGCTTTGCTGAAGGAGACGTGGAACGAGGGGGAGCTGAAGGAGCAATTCCAATCACTTCACTCGTTGCTCAGGGGCTATCCTTCCAAACCGAGTGACTTCGACGGACAGCGACACGCCAGCCTTGAGGAGTTCGTCAAGACCCGGCGCGTGAACATTGAGAAAGAGATAAAACCACCGTACCCCGAATGGACCCTGAAACCGTTCGAGAAAATCGGCGCCATTGCAAAGGTAGGCGCGCTCGACTTGGAATTTGCCCTCGCTTTGAAAAAGCCTGGAGCCGCGGATGGGAAACTGGAAGAGGCGCAAGGCAAAGTTCAGATCGCGTTGATCAAGGATCGGAACCCGGTCCTTTTTGCCAATCCAACGTTCAAAATCGGTTCTGAGAAGACTCCTTGGGGTGGCACGAAATGGACTGTTCTCATCAGCCGAGCATCGTCGGGGCCGAAGGACCCAGCCACGGTGGAGGTAACGTTTTACACGGGCTTTCCAGGGGCTGATCCCACTGGGAAACCGATGCGACTCGACGCCTTCGCGAGTCCCGCTCAGGCACGCTTGCTTGAGCCTGTTGCCAGCGGGACAGTGCCCAAAGGGCTTGCCATCACGGCGGGCCAGTTGCGGTTGATGAGCTTCGATCCTGGTAAAGGCGTGGTCGAAGGGAAGCTCAGTGGCGAGCTGTTTGCTTCGGATCAGGAGGGCGAGGCGAACTGAATCCAGTTGGGGTCCGGATGACGCAACCCAGGTGGAAACCACACGGCCAGATTGAGAAGAGGCAGGGAGGAGAACGCCCTTATCACGAATTCCACGCGGGTTGCATCCGCCCGTTTGCCCCAGAGCGCTGAACCGATGCCTGCGAGCCCAAGCGCGATCTGGCCTTCATCCATTCGCCGTCCCCAAGCACACCCGCGCATTCGAAGAACGAGGCGAAAGGAACGAAGGAAGCAAAACGATTCAGGCGAGATGGCCTGGGATTTGCAGGATCACGGCGGAAATTGCGGTGCAGACCGCTGCCCAAGATGAAATGATCCTTTTCGCACTTTTATGTCACTTTTTAAGACTTGACCCCATTGACGCCGCCCCATTGACCTCCGCCCCAACCAACGAAACGCAACTCAAACTCGTCCCGCCAGGAATCCCAACGGGATTCCGACTCGAAGCCCAAGGTTGCGAGGAACGAGCTACCTTGGGTCACAGTCAGCCAATGGAAAACAACCCCACCGGGGTTGTGACGAAATCCTATTTCCGTTTGGCGGGGTTAAGCCACAACCGCGTTGCGGTTGAATTCATTTCCAAACGGCAACCCAAGGTAGCTCGTTCCTCGCAACCTTGGGCTGAAGGACACAATCCCTTTGGGATTGAAGGCGGGATTCCGTCGTCGTGGGCCTCGCCCATTCCATGGCCCATTGAGAAAAACACGACGAAGAACGAGGCCTATCCTTGATCCTTGAAACGGCAGTTGAAGTCCCCATACGACTCGAAGTGCTTGCTGCACTGGCAAATCCAACTGCTCCACAGTTCACCTTTTTTGGTGCCAAGTAGCGATTTCATAAGCTGTTGCAACAAAGCGGATGGGGTCGCTTTTACGGGGCCCACTGCCGTTTTTATGACGCTGCCTCCGGTGAGTGATTCGGAATGGGTTTATCGCCAGGACCTTGCGAAGTTTCATGAAGGGAAGTTGCCGTGGTAAGCAAAAATCTCCGCCGGGCCAGGGTGCGGGATGGTGAGTAGCTTCAGCATCAAGTTAGTCAGGAAGATTACCGGTGCAGGCGCCTCCTTCGATAACGCGTGCCAAGGAACTCGTCGCGTTGCCGACCGCCCCCTGAAGGCGGGTTGTGTTCCAGACTTTGGAAACGCCTGCGTTGTAAATCAGGCACTTACGCATCCCAAACCAGCCCAGTTGCGAAAGACAGGCTAAAGGCATCGATCGGAAAACAGAGCCCCGCATTCGTTGCCGAATGCGGGGCGTGAAGTTGCGAAGAGGCGTGGATTTCGGGATTAGTCGCAGTGGACCGGACCAATCAATCCGTTGTTGTAATCATCCAAGTCGCCGTGCCAATTCAGGATGGTGTCCTGATCGGCCGCGGAGAGGGACGGCCAATCCAGCCAATTGTGCGTGGCGAGGAAGGCGTCGATATCATCAATGATCCCCGCGACGGCGGCCGGATTGGTGCCCCTGAGGATGTTCAACTTCGCGGCCAAGAGCTGGGCGTAGAGCTTCGTGATACCGTTGGACGGGGTTCCGAAGACGCTCTGCTTCAGCACATCCACTCCCATGTTGGCGGTGGTCACCACCACCGTCTTGGCGCCACCCGTATCCCCAAGATGAATCGGGAGCGGGCGAATCGCCGACTTACGGGTCTTGTAGTATCCGATGGTTCGTGTGCAGCCACCCGTCAAGACGGGCGGGGCAGAGCACTTTTCACCGAAGTTGTTTTCCGTCCCGACTGTTCCCGAGATCACGACGATGTTTGAGAATTTGTCGTTCGAGGTGGTCCCTCCCGGAGTGCCAATCGTGTCCTTGCCGTCGAGGTGAGTTCCCGGCTGGGTTTCCGTCAGGGTGTAGGTGCCGGGACGGAGCTTGATAAACATGTAACCACCATCCGGCCCTGTGTAAGCCACCACGTTGACCGCTGCCCCGAGATCGTCGGTTCCAGTCAGGGTAACTTTGACCCCGCCCAACCCTGCTTCACCCGCCTCGCGCAACCCGTTGTCGTTGCAGTCCAGATAAACGTAGCCGGAGAGGGAGGCGAGCAGCACGGGCAGTCTTTCACCGAAGTTGTTGTTTGCACCATTGACGCCAGCAGCCAGCACGATATTGCTGAACACGTCATTGGACGACGTCCCACCGGGAGTACCGATCGTATCGAGGCCATCCACATAACCCGCAGGCTGGGATTCCGTGATCCGATAGGTTCCTGGAAGGAGGTTATCGAAGTTGTAGAAGCCGTCGGCGTTGGTTGTGGTCGTGATATGAACTGGGGCTCCGTTCGAATCAACTCCATCGAGAACGACCACGACATTGGGAATGCCCTGTTCGCCCGCTTCCTTCAATCCATTGTTGTTGTGGTCCACATAAACGAATCCTGAGATGGACGCGTTGCCCGGATCGGTTCCGCCGTCGTCGCAATGGCCGGGTCCGATGATGCCGTTGTTATAGTTGTCGATTTGGGTATGCCATCCGAGCACGAGACCCTTCTCGGCGGAAGACAACCCACTCCAATCGTTATGATCGTGCGTGGCCAGGAATAGGTCAGCTTGGGTAATGAAGCTGGACACGGCTGCTGGATCCGCATCGTTGGCGATACTGATTTTCGCGGCGAGCAATTGAGCATAGAGCTTGGTAATTCCATTGCTTGGCTTGCCGTAAGTTTTCTGGCCGAGCACGTTCACTCCCATTGCGGTGGAGGTAACGACCAGAGTCTTGGGACCTCCCACAGTGCCAAGATAAATGGGCAATGGTTGAATCGCGGCAGGATGATTCTTGTAATATCCAATCGTGAAGGTGCATCCACCACCCGTTTGCTCGAGCACCAAGCCCGCGTCCACCGTCAGATTGCTGTCACCGGCGGCGAGCACGTAGTTGCCGGTCATGCCGGTCGCGGTGTCCGCATCGCTGTCTGTCGCGTCGGCTCCTGTGTCGGCCACAGTGCGGACGTAGCCCGCCAGTGTGCCGAAGGTGACTTTGTAGGTGCCAGGAACCAAGTTGGTGAACAGGTATTCA